>NZJA01000098.1 GCA_002691835.1 Planctomycetota bacterium | reverse complement strand
TCGCGCTGGGGTACACGCGCGCGGCGTACAACACGCTGGTGTGCACCAAGTCCGATGAACCGTTCGTGGACTGCGACGGCGGCGCGGTGGACGGGGACGACTTGGTCAATCTAGAAAACGCGTTGCTCGCGGGCGCAGTCTTCGGTGCCGTCTTGGGCGGGTGGGCGATGGATTCGATGGGCCGACGCGGTGCGATGCGCGCGTCGGGAGCGATCGCCGCCATCGGATGGATCGCCATTCCCCTGGGTGGCGCGGACAGCACCCTCGCTCTGGTCGGAAGGGCGCTCACGGGCGCGGCGGCCGGGATGTCGTCGGCGGTGACCCCGACGCTGGTGGCGGAGACCGCCACGAAAGCCTCCCGCGGTCAGCTCGTCGCGTTCGGTCAGCTCGCGTTCTCACTCGGGGTCCTCACGCAGATCGCAGTCGCTCTGGTAGGCAAGTGGGTGGACTACGGGGTGCTCGCGGTGGCGGGTGCCGTGTACAGTGTTTTGTACGCGGCGGTGGTTGGCACGACGCCCGAGAGCCCGAGGTGGTTCGCGTCGCGTGATAACTCTGTCGGTGTGCACAGGTCCCTCGCCGTGCTACGTGCGCTGCCGGTGACGTCTGTGGAGGTTGAGGAGGAGGCCAAGACGGTGATGCACTCGGTTCGTCTCACGCCGCCGGTGAGGGAGGAGCAACGGTTCTCGGTGCTCAACTTCTTCACCCAGCGGCATCTTTCGCAGCCCCTCTTGGCGGGGCTCGCCCTCATGGCCATGCAACAGCTCGGCGGGCTATGCAGCCTGGCGATGCACGGAGTCAACTACTCCATGAGCAGAACGAACGGGTCGCCGGATGAGGTCGCGGCGGTGTTTACGACGTCGCAGGCTTTTGGATGCGTGGCTTGCATGTGGCTCCTCGGTGAATCAGGACCGGGCCGACGCATCGCTCTGCTGGTGAGCCTCGCGGGCGCGACGGTGGCCAACCTCGTCATCGCCATCACGCTCAACCCGCTCTTCTTCGGCGCCGCACCCGTGTTTGGCTCGGGTGCGGCGGAGGGCGCCTCCGTTGCTCAGTACGTCGCGGCGACTGCGTTTGCGTGGTTCCACGCCGCCGGACTTGGAACCGTCCCTACGCTCGTGGCCGTCGAGTCGTTCCCGCAGTACGCGCGAGGTAAAGGCGTGGGTTTCGTCGCGGGTGCCGGGTGGTACCTCGCCCTCTGCCTCAGGTCTGGTTTCCACTCGTTGGTTGCGTATTCGGGTGGCCTGGCCGTGTTCACCTTCTTCGGCGCGGTGACGGCGGCGGGTCTCAGCGCGGTGGCGCCGCGGGGACAGAAGCTGGCACCGCCCGAGGCTGACCGCATGGAGCTCGAGGAGGTGCACGCCTGGGAGGAGGTGGATCTCGCGGCTGGGAAGTACGCGTATCTCCCTTGAATTAGCTTAGTCGACTTTGAAAGAAAAACAGGTGAAAGCCTCTGGTTTCAAGTTTGATCGATAAATCCAAACCAGGAAAATTGGGCGGCGGCGGCGGCGCCAACAGAATCACATCGGACCGGCACAAGAGGTTGAGCACGACGCGAGTGAACCGCGACGAGTGAACCTTTCGACGTGCACCATGGACATCGACAACCTCGACCCGCAAATCGCGGACCCGTCGTCCACGGTCAACATGGTCCTCAAGAAGGCCAAGACCAACCTCGGCAAGCGCGCTCTCATGAAGAAAGCGCCAAAGCTCGTGGAGACCGAGGGCAAGATGTGCGTCATGCTCCACGGCGGCAAGAGCAGCCAGGTTCTGAAGAACCTCATCACCGACCTCTCGGTGCTGAAGAAGGGCGAGTGCCACAAAATGACCCGCAAGAACGACGGCATCCTACCCTTCGAGGGCGGCGGCGAGACATCCCTGGAGTTTTTCGCGCAGAAGGCTGATGCGGGCGCGTTCGTGCTGGGCACCCACCAGAAGAAGCGCCCCGACTGCCTCACCCTCGGTCGATTCTTCGACTATCACCTGTTCGACATGGTCGAGCTGATGGTGAGGAACTACAAGTCCATGGACGAGTTCGGGTCGGTCGGCAAGGGCGCGGTGCTGGGCTCCAAGCCGTGCATGGTGTTCCTGGGCGACAGGTTCGAGACGGAGCCCGCGCTCGTGATGGCGAAGAACATCCTGATGGACATCTTCAGGGGTAAACCCGCGAGTAGGATCAACCTCAAGGGCGTGGACAGGGTGATCATCTGCACGGCGCTGGAGGATGCCGTCATGTTCCGCCAGTGCGTCATCAGGTACAAGAAGAGCGGCACGAGGCTGCCCAAGTGCGAGCTGGAGGAGATGGGCCCGTCGTTCGACTTCGTCGTGGGCAGGCACCAGGACCCGCCGCCGGACGTCAAGAAGCACGCGTACGCCAGGGCGAAGATTGGAAAGAAGGTCAAGAACGTGGAGCACGACTCGCTGGAGGGCAAGGTTGGCCGCATCTACGTGGAGAAGCAAACCGGACTGGAGGAGCTGGCGTACATGAAAATGAAGGGCCTGAAGAGGGAGAGGAGGCAGGCTGCGGAGGAGAGGGAGGCGGCCAAAAGGGCGCCGAAGAAGTCCAAGACGGACGACGACGACGATGGAGAGGACAGCGACTAATACCTCTCGCGTTATCAATCCTACCTTTTAGCTCTAACGATACTAAGTCTAACAACTTCCGCGCCTCACTGCCCGTAGTAAAAATGCGGCGACGCCTGCCTCGTGTCCTTCGCCGACGCCGAGCCCGGGTCCTCGCACGGTTCCTTGCACGTCCCGGCGTCGTTCGGATCCGGCGTCGCCTCGTTGCCGAGCGGCCGTAAAAAGTCCGTCGGTCCCGCATCCGTCGGCCAGAGGCAGTCCACGATCTTGTTGCCGTAGTCCGCTATCCTGCACTGGCCCCTCTTGCACATGCACAGGCAGCACGACGCATCCGGCAGGGAGAACGCGGACGCGGGTATGATCATCCTCGGCACGCCCGGAGCGCCGTACCAGAACCGGAGTCCGGTCCACGTCTGGTCCACGAAGAACTCGATGCGAACGTGGTGGTACCCCGCGCTGAGGTAGACGTGCGCGTGCTTGGTCCTCATGTCCGTCTCCCCGGTCTCGCGGACGCTGAACTCGTTGTTCACCGCCAAACTACCGTCCACCCACAGCTTGGCGCCCTCCCTATTCTCCAGCTCCAGCGTGTACGTGTTTGTTTTTTCGATGAACAGGTTGCCGGTTATCCTCGCCGCCCACCGGTCCTGGTACGTCCGTCCGTCGTAGTATGGGAAGGCCGGCGCCACGTCGGAGCCCATGAGCTGCACCTCGGGCCAGATACCGAACGTCCCGGGCTTGTTAACCTGCGTCATCCACGTCACCAGGTCCGGGGGCTTACCGTCAAGATTCGGTATCGAGTAGAGCCTGCTGTAGTACTTCCACAGCGCCAGCTGCAGGCCCGCGACGCGACGGCCGAGGGTGGGGGCGTTGAAGTCGCTCAGGTCGGCCTGGCCCTCAGCCCCCCGCGCTAACGCGAGGAGGAGGAACACCACATGGACGACCACCGCCCGAGCCCCCATCGCGCGTTTCAAATGTGTGCGTGTCAACAACGGGCGCCCCAGAAAAAAGGCACTCTAACACTCTGACACCCACGCCGCCAACATGACGAAGTTCGACAGCGTGCAGATCAGCCATCGCGGCAAGGAGAAGGGTAGCTCCTACACTACTGCTGAGCTGCGCAAGAACATGGCCATATTCAAGGCCACGGGACAGCATCCTGAACTGGAACGGAGAGCAGAGGAGGCGGCCGCTACGACTTCAGCTGGGTTGCCCCGTGCCGATGCGAATAGGCCTCACGTGTACATGGACTTGACGGCCGACTCCGAGTCGTTGGGCACCATCGTCGCGGAGGTATTCGAGGATATCGCACCGTCGGCGTCGCGTGAGTTCGTCCTGCGGTGCACGGGATCAGGGAAGGGAAGGGGCGGGAAGGAGGTCTCGTACCAGGGGACGGAATTCTTTCGTATCGTCGATTCGGTCCGCCTCGACGGCGGGCCTCCAGGGAAGGAGGGGGGCGTGAAGGTCGAGGAGAGCCGTCGTCTGACCCACTCCGAAGCGGGGATCATCTCATTGTTCCCGGATTCCGCGCAGTTCACCATCACGCTCGGTCCGGCGTCTCATCTCGACGGCAAGCAACAGGTGGTTGGGAGGGTCGTTCGAGGAAATAAGATCCTCGCCGCTCTCTCGGACGCCGAGGTTGACGGGGAGTTCTTTCCGGAGAAGAAAACTGTGGTGGCCGCGTGCGGTACCACGACGATTGGAGCCGCGGATGCACCGGGTGGGGTGCTGCATATGGCGGCTGAGCTCAGGATGGAGAGGGCGCAGAGCGAGGCGGAGAGGGCGGCGAGGATGAAGGCTGAGACTAAAGAAGAAACCCGCGCTCGGTTGGACCGGGAGGCTGCCGAGCAGGCGGAGCAACTCAAGCGGTCCGTGGCTGACGGGCTCGCGCAGGCTAACAAGAAACAGAAGACGACGGAGACCGCGTTTCAGAGGGGAGGCATGATGGACGAGTTGTTGGGAGATATTAGTGACATGTCGAGCTCAGACGACGAGGAATAAAATATTTATGTAATGTCAGCGGGCGTAGTTTGTCACAGCCTCTCAGATCAAAGGGCTGCGATGAGATCGTCGATGATCTCGTCGGCGATGGGCGCGGGCGCCTTACCCTTTGCCATGTCGTAACCCTTCCTCCTCTCCACCCCGGTAGGCTCCGTCAGGGTCTTCTCTCCCAGCAGACCGAACGGATCGATCATCTCGCACACGACGCTGAGCGCCGCGCAGTCGGCGGGCGGGGTGGAGTCGACGGTGGCCATCCTCAGCAGGGTCGCCGCGAGGTTCAACCGCTTGGTGTACCCCTGACCTTCGTCGCCCTTCTTGAAGTACAGGTCCTGGTACTTGACGTCGTACAGGTTATCCACCAAGCGGGCCGAAAGATCCGCGAGGAGCAGAGGACCGTTCCCCCTCAGCTCGCCGCTGCGGACGATGTGCGTCGAGAAGCCCTGCTTCGCCGCCGCCGCCGTGAGGATCTTCTCGGCGTTGCCGAAGCCGTCCAGGGTACCGGGCTGGCCGGAGTTCTCACCCGTGGGGAGCTTCAGCCCGAGGGCAACCTCCTGCAGCTTCTTCGGGGGCTTGTTCTGCTCCTCGAAGGGCACCTTGTCCTTCCGGTTGATGCCGACGCGGGAGAGCATCACGACCCTCGTCCCCGAGCCGACGGACGGAAGGAGCTCCTCGGCGAGCTCCGCCTGCGTGGCGCCCCACTCCGCGCAGAATACCACCTGCTTCGCCGACTTGAGCGCATCGCCCGCGCTCCTCGGGTCCACGAGCTTGGACTTCACCAGCTCGGGCGCGGGGGCGTACATCCTCTTCTCCACGATGTCGTCGGGCATGTCTTCCGGCCAGTATCCCTCTTGGGCATCCTGGTTCACGACGAGCGTGACGTTCGCGCCCCCGTACGCCTTGACCGCTAGGCCGGCGACGAGCCTGCCGGTTTGAGTGGTCGCACCCGCGATGACGATGGGTCCATCGGCGGACGCGGAGATGACCCGAGCGCGATGGGCGCGTGCTGCGATGAGACAGGGATCGGCACGTCAGAACCAAAACAGATATTATCGGATCATCGCGGTCATCGCGCGCGGGGGTTGGAGCACTCACCACGGGGCTGGTTACGCTGCTGACGCTTCAAAGGGGCATTCGACGATACGCGCGCGATCGCGGAGAGCGAGGTGGCGAGAGCGGCCATGGTGCAACCGATGCAGCGGTGCGGTCTCTTCTGATTATGCGTAGACGCCTGGGAGCCCGCCAACTGGACCCAGCGAGATCCCGCCAGCCCTTCGTGCCGAATCGAATCCAAAGCGACGTGAACTTTCACTTTTAACTCGCTCCTACCGGTGCGCTTCTCTACTGCCTACCTAACAACGCCTTGACGGCTTCTAATTTCTCCCGCTTCCTCTCCTCGCTCGCTTTTCGAATGAACTCTTCCTTTCGCGCCTCTCGCGACGCCACGTGCCGGCGCTGCTCCTCTCGTCGTGCCTGGCCCGCAGCTTTCGTCTCTTCGGCGTGCCTCCGGGCCAGTTCGTTTGTCGCAACGCCGGGCGGCTTGTCCTGGTCGTCCATCTCCGGCAGCCAATCCCCGCGCGACATCATCTGTCGCCTCAAAACCTTGTCCACGGCGTGGTCCGGGGGTGGACCGAACGAGTTACCGCCCTCGAACCGCGTCGCCACGGATCCGCCACGGAACACGTCCTCTTTGAAATTCTGCATGAGGGTATCCACCATCTTTCCGGGCTCGTGCTTCCGTCTTGATAAGTGTCTCGGAGCCGCACCGCCGCCGCGACGGTGCCAGTCCGCCAGTGTATACATCTCCTTGGAGTGACGATGCTTCATGGCGGCCTCGTCATCCCGATGTTTCTCACGCATGCCCTCCGCCTCGCTCGCGTCAGCCTCCTCAAACATGCGATGGATCACCTCGACATCGAGTTCGGTGAGTTCCGGCTGCTTCATCTGACGCGAATCGTCGACTGCTCGCGACGAATTATCATCAGCGACAATGTCGCTTGCCTTCACCGTCTTTTCACGCTTTCTTTGGCGTGCCTTCTTGTCGAGCTCGGCCATGCGACGCCGCCTTTCTGCTTCTTTTGCCGCCTTGTCTTCAGCTTTCTCTCGCAGTTTTGTCGCCTCTGCTAATACCTTCCTCGCGCTCTTCAAGGCTCGCTCCGCGTCATGCAAACGTTTAAGCTCCGCTGCATGCCTCTGCGTGGATGCTTCAGACATCTCACGCGCCGCGCGAAGGGTGCCGGCTGCGCGTTTAACCCGTCGCTCGTGGTCCTCGTGCACCCGCCTCAGCTCGTCGCGAAGCTCCATGGCGTTGGTTGCAGCCTCATCCGCAGCGGCGACAGCGGCTTCCAGGCCCGGTCCTTCGGCACGAAGCTTCTCTGCAGTAGCGTGCGATTCAGCGAAACGCGCTTCTGCCTCTGCGAGTGCGCCGGCATCTCTCTTCTCGCCGAGATCCGACCTAGCAGACTCGAGGGTGCTCTCCGCGTCCCGCACAGCCTGAGACGTCTGCTCCACGGAACTCTTCGCCGCCGCCACCGCATCGCGAGCAGCATCCAGCGTCTCCGTGACCCGCTGCACCGCTTCTTCCGCGTGTTTCTCGGCAAGGAGCGAATCAGCCAGGGAGTCGACGTCACTCACCTTGCGAACGAAAGTGGCTTTGGATGCCCGCTTCTTGTCCCTGCTTTCCCTCTCCGTGATGGCGTTGGCCCTTTCTCGAAGCGCGGCTGCCCCCCTCCTCGCATCCTCGCAGTGACGTTCGGCGATTTTAGCCTTTCTACGGGCATACTCCGCGTCGTCTATCGCAGCCTCGAGAGATCTTTCAGCCTCTACGATTTTACGACGCAGTTCCGCAACCTCCGCCGCGGCTCGTTGCGCCGGTGTGACGAAAGCGATGGAAGCAATCACAAGTCTCACAGCCATCCTGAATCTGGCAAGTGCTCGTGGGTTTTTAACCTGCCGCTTTGGCTTCTCTGGCGATGGTTTGGTCTGCTTTGCGACGGGCTCCGCGATCTTAGCCTCGCGCTCAGCGGCCAGATTTCGACGTTCTTCATCTCGCGCGCGAGTCATCTCGTACTTGGCCAGTGCAAGGTCTGCTTCGCGAGCCTCAACCGCAGCCTTGCATGATACAACTTCAGCATCCGCAGCGGCAATGTCAGCGTTGGCGGCGGTTGCGGCCTCTGCAGCCTCAACGGCGCGTTCCTGTGCTGCCTCGGATATTGACTTGGATGCAGCAGTCGCGGCCTCGACGGCCAGACGATGAATGTCCGCGTCGCTCTCACCGGCGACGGCGGCTTCAGCGGCTGCGTCTTTTGCGATGATCGCTAGACGTTCACCCTCGGCATCAAGTTTGAGTGCTGTTAAAGCTGCGGACACCAGCCGACGTATGTCATCCCTCTCCTCTTCAATAGATGCGAGGATTCTGCTTGCATGCTCGCGCGCAACAGCGGCAGGTGGGATGAAAGCCTCAGCCTCAGGTATGGCCTGGCGTGCTTTCTCAATTTTCTTGGTTGCCTCCTTGGATGCCAGGCTCGCAGATAGCTCGACTTCTCGCAGTGCCTCAACCGCTTCCTTCGCGGCATCGACCTTTGGTGCATCGATCTCAACCTTCCAAATGATGCCCTTGTCTTCTTTCATCACCTGCAAGAGGTTTTTGAGTCGCGTTTCTCCACGTGCCCTTCTGTCTTTTGCGGCGAGGTGTTCATCTTTTGCGATTCGCTCAGCAGCTTCAGCCTCGCTCAAAGCGTCCAGAGCAGCAGCGACACTTTTCTCAGCATCTGACAGTGCCGCGGTCGCAGCCTTCATATTTCCTCGATACTCACCGACGACAACTTCGGCCTCAACCGCCACGGCACCATAGGCAGAGTTGCTAGCCTCTAAGAGTGCCATCGTGGCTTCTCTTGGGTCGACTGATGTCTGTTGCAATCGCGTGATACGAGGCTGCACTTCCGCCATTTGGCGCACGCCAACAAGAAATACCCTTTCCACCATGACTCTGCGAATCTCGAACAACTCAGCCCTGGTCGCGAACGTGTCCGCGTCTCGCCTCTTCACGGGTGCCGTCTCAAACGCGGACACGAGATCGTCCAGTGCGGCGCGAACCGCCTCCTCCGCCCGAGACGCGGTGAAGTGCGCTCTATTGAACCGCTCCACAGCCACGCGGACACGAACAAGGGGTTCGAGCTTGACGTCAGCAGCCTTCTTTGCAGCGGCCTTAGGTGCTCTGTCCACGGTAGATTTGGCTTTGGGCTTGGGTTTGGCCGACTGAGAACCGGGAGGCTTGAACACTGAGGTCACAAACGCCGGGTTGGCATCACCAGCCTCTTCAGAGACGAGACCGAGTTTCTTCGCAACCGCTGCCAACTTCTTTGTTCTCTTTGCCAGCGTCGACGCTTGTATCACCGATTTGGTGGATTCTACCCCTCGCTTAGTCGCCTTTACTCGCTCGGTGACAAGCTCCTCGAGGTTGTATTCGCCTTCCCGAGGAGCCGGTGGCAACGCCAACGACAGGAGGTTGATCAAGTCTTCGGGTGGACTCTCTCGATCCTCTCCGGCAGGCACCTTCGCACCGATTAAGTTGAACCCGCCCTTGACCTTGCACACCCTAGTCTTCCCCGGGATGAAGATAGCTGACATCATCGGAGCCCCAACGACGGCGACGAGGCGTTTAGCTGAGCTTGCGGATGCGTCATGAGCAAGCGTCACCTCGCACCCAGCCGCTGCGTTTGACGAGGCAGCATACATCTCAGTTAGAGCCAAACGAAGGCGATCTCGAGCTTCATCCGCATTCTTTTGCGCTGCGGCTAAATCGGAACGGGCGCTGACCTCAGCTACCGCGGCCTTGTTAGCGGCGTGGGCGGCTGCGAGAGAGGCTGCGACGGTGTCTGAAGCTCGCTCCGAAGCCTCGTCGATGCGAGAAACAAAAGTCTCAGCCGCGTCCGACATCACGCCGAGTTCCGCCGCCGCTCCGACTATTTCAGTGACAGCTTGCCGGTCATCGTTCGCCTCGGCGCTGTATATGTACGAGATGACCTCGTTCGCAATGTGCACCATGACTTTTGCTCGTGCTGCTCTCGCGACATCAGCCTCTGAATCTTTTTCCAGAACATCGCCTTTGAGCACGTTCAGAAGATGGTTCTGAGATTCAAGCTGCGCCTCTGCTTGGGCCCTTCGGCCCTCCGCCAGCCCGTATCGTTCTTCGAGCGCCTCGTACTCCGCACGCATGACACCCGCCTCAGCTTTAAGAGCAATCGAGCGAGCCCGCCACGCCTCGACGGTTTGGGAAGCCATCTCCGCGGCGTCCTCCTGACCGTCTTCGATGAGGTCGGTGATGATCTCCTCCGCGTGAAGCGCCATCCGTGTTGCATCATCCGCCGCGGCTTGTGCGTGCGATAGCTTGTCGCGTAATTCGCGCATCTCCCTGCTCTGTCGCGAAGCCTCGTTTTCCTCCGCCTCCAGTGCTTCAGCCGCGGCGATGAGCTGCTCGGATGCCTCCTGCTGCGCGCGCTCAGCCTCCCTCGCCGCGATGGCCTCCGTCGAGTTATCCTGCACGGCCGTCGCCACCTTCCTTCCCATGGCGACTTCCCTACCCACCTTACGCATCTTAGCCATCGCCGCAGCGGCGCGGGCGGCTCTTGACTTGACCGTGTTGTTCCTCCTGGCCTCCTCCTCCTCGTGCGACAGCCGCTCCCCCTCCTCCTTGCGGACGAGCGCCTCCGCGGCTTCCCTCTCGCGACAAACCTTAGCCTCGATGAACTCCTCGTTGCGACGCTGCTTCATGCGCGTGAGTGCCTCGGCCGCCTTGCCATCGTGGAGCTTGGGCTTCTTCTTGTGTTGCAGAAGGTCAGGGGGCGGGGCCAACACGGAGGTTGACGCGCCGCCGCCGGTTTTTACTCGCAGGAGTTCGAGGACCCCCAGCACCTTTGGGGCCTTGTTGCCCTTGCCACGCCTCTTGAGCATCCTGGCCGCCGCCGCCGCCTCCACGCGCCGTTCGTGCTCCTCGTCCTCCGTCGAATTCATCCCGATATCTTGGAAGTGCACCACGTCCTCGCGGCTCTGGTCTATCCGGCTGAAACGCTCGTCGAGGAGCCTTCGCTGGAACGCGATGTCCTTCGCCCACGCGGCTCTGCGCTCGTCCAGGGCGGGGACGACGTGCTCGATGCCGTCGATGAGTTCCCGGTTCGGGACGCTCAGCACAGAAGTCAGCCTCTTATTCTTCAAAAGGCTTTCCTCGTTCTGGCGAGCCATGTCCCGCAGGTGGTCCACAGACCTAAGCCACTCCTCCTCAACGACGCTCGCGTGCCCCGCCATGGCGCTCTGTTGCAACCTCTTCCCTAGCCTATCGGCACTACCTCACCCTATCACCTTTCCTATGAAGTATCGCGACCATGTCCACGTCGCCTGTATCGGCGCCGGTACGTCCGTCGCGCCTCTGCAGTGTGAGGGCCGGGGCGGGGTGCCTTCTTCGCGTTGTTACGGGCCCTCAACGGCAGGCAGAAAACAACATTATCGAAATTCTCG
>NZJA01000097.1 GCA_002691835.1 Planctomycetota bacterium | reverse complement strand
TACTCAACGGATTGAAAGTATTACCCCTGCAGGCCAGGTAACTCTTGGGCCTTCCAGTTATGCTTTCGCAGATACCACTGCGCTCTTCGCTGTACCGGGTTTGACGAGCACCATGGAACTCGAACCCTTTACGTCCAATTCCAACAGCCTGCTGGTACAAACCCAGACGACGCATCCCTTCGAGTTGGGTTTCCCACCCCAGGGCTACATTCAAATCCGCAAAATCGAGCGAAACTCCGAGGGGGTGATGGTTCACACCCAAAGTGAATTTGCGAAGTATTCCTCGATTACTCCCGGGCCTGTTCAGGGGCTTTATCGCTTCACTGCCATGGGCAGGGGTTTGTTGGATACGGTGGCCATCGACGGGACTACCGCAACACCCGGTGACGTTCGCTTGGCTGTTCGCGGTGTCTCCATCGAAGCGGAGGGGGGGGGTCTCAACGAGATCTACGCTCCTTCCGGTGCGATACAGATTACTCGTCCTCCGGGGAGTGCAGTCTTGCCGGGGACCACGGTGATCAATGGCCGAGCGGGTCACCTGGGCAACGCCGAATGGATTCTTTACGACCGAATTGCAGAAGGTCGCTACTTTATCGTTGATCCGGATGTCCACGAAGTTTTCAGGGGTTTCTCCGGTAATCGATATGTGAATATTGCCGATGCCTTCCGCCGCAACCGTTTGCGTCCCGATCTCGATTCGATCCAGTTCGTTCCTGCAGGTGCCGAAATTGTTCAGGTGGTTCGGGCGGTCGGTGCGGAAGCTTCCGATTTCGACGAGGTGGTTCTGGGAGATGGGGCTGGAGATCCGCGGAATCGACAGGTTGAAGCCCTGAAGATGCGTATCGACAAGGTTCGGGAGACGGACTCTGGAATCTACGTGACCTTCCAGCGGCCGCCGGAAGGAATCTATCGACCTGATCAGGATCCCAGAATTGGTCGCTTCCCAACGGGGAGATTGCCCTCCACCTCCCAGGGAACCATTCAGTTTGGCCAAGGGATGCAATTGGCGGGTGGGGCTTCCGGTAATGGAGTTTCTGCTGCGACTCTCGACGAGGTCCGATTCTCTCGTCTGGATTCGACCGACGTCGATACCTACGTCTTTCCGATGGGGTCGACGGGGCTTGTCTCCGGCTCGTTTGGTTTGACCTCTTCTCCGAATATGCCTTCCGGAGTGAGGGCAGAGATTATTCGCAACTTTTACCGTGACGGCGATTCGGAAGGCAGCGGCGGAGCTCTCGACAAGTTGCTTCTGGTCGGAAAACCGAGACTGGTCAACTCCTTGAGCCCTGAAGGGGGAGTCAGTCGCAGTTTCAGTCCTTCTGACCCACGTGCCTTCGGTCTGGGTCACAGGGAAGGAATCCTGTCGGTTGACGGAGAAGCGATGCACTACTCCTTTGAGGCAGGAGAGATCGAACCCACCGTGGAAGTTTTGTTGGAGGAAAACCTTGCCAGAGATCCCTATCTGGATGAAGAGGCGATCGATGCAGGGCAGACTCTTTTCACAGATCCTTTGCGAGATCTTCGCAGTGAGGTGGTACCGGTGGTGCAGGTCAATACGACCACTGGTCTTCCCCGTAACGGTGGATTTCTGGAAATACTTTCAGGGACATCCCGCGAGATTATCTATTTCGGAAGTGCGAATGGCAATCAGCTGCGGGATGTGCTCAGAGGACAGTTGGGGACTCCGGTCAACGGTTATGTCTACCAGTGGTCCTACATGTCCAACAATGAGCCGGTGACGGTGACCAATACGATTCGCATGCGCCTCTTGCCGACTCGGGAAGTGGACATTCTGACTCGCGGAATGCTGCATACGGAACGGGAAGCGAACAGCCTGGCAGTGAATTCCCTGATTCCGATCCCTGCGATTGCCGTGGGGAGATTGGCAGGGAGCAACACCGAGGTCGAAATCCCCATGGTCGGGAATTTGCGCAACTTCCCTTCGGGAGAAGGATATTTCATCGTCGATGATGGAAATCCTTCGACAGCGGATGAGATCGTTGCCCATGCGGGCAAGGTCGAAAACGGTTTCCGCCTCTTCCGGGATGATCGCAGTGGACGCGGAATTTTCCGGGGTCGTTTTGGAACCCCCATCGGCAATTTTGTTCGCGATGTGCCTGTGGTCGAATTCCTGGCTCGCCATCACGATCATTACCAACCCCGCGTGGAATCGAAGGATCTCCAGTATCTGGAGAGGGCCTGGACGATGCCGGGGACGGTATGGGATCGATTGACTTGGGGTGTGGAAGAAAGCCGTAATCGCCGAACGGGAGGCACTGTTCGTGTTCTGGCACGATTTGAAGGAATCCCCTCATGGGATGCGGAACCGACGAACATGCCGGGGGGACTCTATCTTTTCGATGATCCTGATGCAGACAATGTGGTCGATCTCCTCGCTGATCAAATGGAGTTAAGGATCTACTTCCGACATCGTGAGGGAGCCTATGGACCCCTGCCAGGGGATGGCTGGAATGATGAATGGAAACACCTGCCGGTTTTGAAACAGCTCTCCGTTGAGCATCGAAAAGAGTGGCGTGTCCTTCATCATGAGGAGATTCCATTTTGATGAAATCACGCGAGTCCGGTCTTACGCTCATTGAAATCCTCGTCGCCCTGGGAGTTTTTATGCTACTGGGCTCGAGTTTGGTGATGTTCCTTCGTGATGGGATGTCGACTTGGCAAATTGGTGAATCTCGTCGGGAATCCTACGAGCGTGCCGGTGCGATCCTGGATCTGATCGGCGAGGATTTGCGATCTGCTTTTACCCAGTCAGATCCTGGTCCGGGAGATGGTTTGGTCGACGTCCTGATGCTTTGCGATCGTGATCTCTTCAATCGCCCCAGAATTCGTTGGGTCAGAACCCTTTCAGACGAAACTCGGAATCCTGTGACCCGAATCGCCGGAGCCTACACGGGAGGCTTGGCGGAGGTCGATTACCGAAACGATTCCAGAGAAGCCCAGCTGGGCATTCTCAGAGCACCGGGCGGATTGGCTGAGGTGGCGTATCAAATGGGGCCGACGGAAGGCTCAGAGGTCCTTTGGCGTGGCTTTAAAAGTCCCATCGGCGGAGGTTCGACCCTCTTTGATGACGGAAACCTTTTGCCAGATGTCGATGGAACCCCTATGCGCTGTCGGCCGATTGCTGACGGAGTGTTGTATTTGGGATTTTCCTTTTGGGGAGGGGATCGACGTCGCTGGAGCGAAGGTCGAAGTTTGCCTCCTCTCGATCGTTGGGATTCCACCCGTGCCATTCTTTCGTTTGACGAAATTGAAGCATTTGACTGGTCTGCAGCCAGTCGAGACGACCATGAGGATGATGTCTTTCCGGATACTGTAGAAATCCAGTTAGTTCTGAATCCTGCTCGTTCGAGAGCTCTTGCTCGATTGGTCACAGATATCGGCGAATCGGATGACGTGATCCCGGTTGATAGTGTGAATGAATACGCAACTACTGGAGAGTTGTTTGTTCGCTTGGATTCGGAGTGGATTCAGGTGGGCAAGATCTCCGGCAAAAACTTTGTCGATTGTGTTCGAGGTGTCCGTGGGACGCGAGCCCAGGAGCATTTCCGGGGGACCAGAGTCGTCAACGGAACGGAGTTTCGAAAAACGGTTCGAATCCCCGGCTATCGAGATGCCAGGGGGCCCCGATGAGCCGATCGCATCACGTTTCAGCCTCCAGTGAATCCGGCTTCTCACTCTTGGAAGTGATCGTGGCCTTGGGGATTCTGTCGGTGGGTATCGCAGCCGCAGTCTCACTGTTTACTGCCGGTACTGCCGCTCATAGTCGTGCTGTTGATCGAATCAAGAGTATTGAAATCTCCGAATCCATCTTTGCGGCCGTTGAGGGGGCTCTTCGCGATGGCGCAGATTTGGATGACATTCGAAATGGAGATCTGCTCTCAAGAATTCTTATGCGGTGGCCAGGGGTTACCGTCGATCTCTCGTTTGCCACGATCCCAAAACCGGAATTCGTCGATTCGGTCATTGTTCGGATGAGAATCAGCCGCATGTCTCGAGGTCAGGAAATCCAGGAGTCCTTTGAGCAGATTATTGCGAGAAGTCGCAGTGTCAGACTCGCTCCTGATTAATTCAAACGGTCAAAATCGCCCGTTCGAGAAGCTCTTCCGGAGTCGCCCCTGCTCCTGATTTCATTTGCCAATCCATCTCGATCAAACAAGAGACCATTCTCTTGAGGCGATCCTCATCGCAGTGTCGGTATTGAACACGGATCCGCGGCAGAAATGGCCGGGTGAGGGTTGTTTGTTCAAGGATCTCTTTTTCCCCGCCACCTCTCTCTACAATTCTGCGGACAGATCGCAGTTCCCGAGCTCGTTTGAGCGCGAGCGCTGAGCACTGCAGCAAGAGACCTTGAGGGTTCTTGACCCGTTGGTCCTTTTCGTCCAGCCAACCACTTTCGAGCATTTGGGAGAGTAATTTTAAAGCTTCGCCCCGATTTTTCTCAAACCAGCGATCGACGAGGTCAAAGGCGGATCCGTCTCCACCTCCTGGCAGATGTTCGAGGAGGAGATCTTCCGTGACCGTCTCAACATTTTCCGCAGTACAGACCACCGCCAGTTTTTCGGCGAGTTGGGCTAAAGGGGACATCACTGGGCCCATCCGGTCGATGGCAAGTTGTGCGACTTTGGCATCGACCTTGAGTTTTTGCTGGCGAAATCGGTGAACGAGCCACTGGTTCAAAGGGTTGTCCCAGGGGCGAGACTCTGGTTTCCAAGGCGGTGGGCGATGGAACGGGCGGTCTGCACCAATCCACCAACCAGAAGATTTCAGCGATTTGGCTAACTTTGAGCGTCCATCAAGCTGGGTCGAGATCAGGATCAGCAGAGAGTCTTTGACAGGATTCTGCAAGAAATCGACCCAGGCATCTGTTCCGGATTTGAGCCAGCGGTCAGCTCCCTCCAGAACGATCACCGGGACACCACCGAAAAGGTTTGGGGTCCTGAGATCGTCGAAGATGTCCTGCAGGCGTTCATCGTCAGGTTTTGATTGTGGGGATATGGTTTGGATCTGATCCGAATCTGGCCGCCCTCCCGGGGCGGAGGAAAGGACCATGTCTCGCGCTTCGCGAATCAAAAGATCTTCTTTACCAACGATAATGGCTACGGAAGGGGTTTCGCGTTCAAGCTTGGCTGCGAGAGCGCTCATCGAAAGGGCCTGGGATGCCGTTCTGGAAGAAGATTTCTTTTTGACCATGCTTTCAGTTTCGGGGACTGGTGACAGAAAGCAAGTTGGGATCTTGACTCTTGTGAGGGCTCGTTTACTCTTCGGGCAGTCAAGGATTAGCCCAAATGGTTTGGGCTGGAAGTGTGGTGAAATTCCACCGCGGTGCCGCCGCTGTAACCGATGACGAACTCTGCATGTCCGGGATCCACTGAACGGAACTCAGGCAGCCACTGCAACCTCGGTTGCGGGAAGGCGCAGGGCGAGATTGACTCGGAAGCCAGAAGACCTCCTTGACGTCATACTTCGAGCAGAGTGGAGAACGCTATGCATCACTGCGTAGGGTCATATGACCCCATGAATTCCCCCGTAAAACCCCTTCAATATCGGCCCTTTGTTCGGGGGATATGTTTTTTCGTATTTTCTCTCATCGGTCTCATGCCGGTCTCCGTTGCAGCTCAGCAGGCTGAGGCGGTCCTTACGGTGGGGATTTCCGGAGAGGCGGTCGATGCTCATCCGTATGGCATCATCGCCGCATCCACAGGCTCATTGGGATATGTGGCGATCGCCGGAGACGTGACCCCATTCGGGGAGTTGGTTGAGGATTACGCAAACTACCGAATTGCTGAAGTCGACATGCATTCTCTGGAAGTCCTTCGCACTTTTGAAGTCGGTTATTTCCCCACAGAGTTACTGCTTCTGGAAGGCAATTTGTACGTCACGTGTTCCAACGATTCGAATCTTTATCAGATCGATCTGGCGACTGCTGAAGTCCTTTCGTTCCCGATGACGGATTCGTCTGGATTTGCTGTGACATTCCTTTCGGGTCTGGTGGCGAGTTCCACCGGTTCGGTCATCGTGGGGTCGAACGGCGGTAATTTCGACGGCTCAGATGAAAACATTCTCGTCTTTGATCCGATTTCGGAAGCGATCACGCAGTGGGTGACGGTCGAGGGATCGATCACCCGGTTTATGGAGTATGACGGCGAGTGGGTCGTTCCTGTCGGTTATCCAGGAAATGATTTCACAGCAGCACCCGTGGTCTCATGGATCGATGCCGCCACCGGGACAGTCACTGGATCCGTAAACATTGCGGTCGATACGGCCGATTTCCCTGGACCCAGTGATATCACCGATCTTGGTAATGGAACCGCATTGGTGACGGTTTACGGCGGCAGTGCAGAAGTGTTCCTGCTGGACCTGGCCAAGCGGACCCTGATCGAAACATGGCCACTCGAGAGTACCGATTTTTCACAATCGGCAGCGCTCCTTTTGGACGACGGACGGGTTCTCGTCAGTGATCTGCTGGGGGGTTGGATGAAAATCCTCGATCCCCAAAATGGAGCCCTTGAAACTCTGGCGACAGGATTGTCTTTACCGGTGGATCTGTGTCTGAAGTCCGGTCGGATTTTTGCCACAGAGCAAGGGCTCGAGCAGGTCGCAGTATTTTCAGCTCCCGGGTCGTTTGTTCGTGGAGATGCCAATATGGATCAAACTGTCGATGTCAGTGATCCGATAAAGTTATTGAACTATCTCTTTCTTGGAGGAGATTTGACCTGCGAAGATGCGGGAGATGCCAACGATGACGGTGTGCTGGATCTGGCAGATGCCGTCAATGTCTTGGAGTTCCTGTTCGCGGCCGGTTCTGTTCCGACGTTCCCGTTCCCTGTCGGTGGATCCGATCTTTTGGAAGATGACCTTGATTGTCTTCCGGGGACTTGATTTTTGCCTCGTGTTCACGTCATCCTCTTGGGCCTTGAACTAGTCAGGAAAAGAGCCACATGAAAATTGTAATGACCAGCTTTTTAGTTTTTTGGACCTGTGCCGCTGTCCACGGTCAGTCGGTTTGGTTTGGCAGTGATCACTCACTGAATGCCCTGAATGATCATCAAACGATGTTGATTTCAGAATTGCCTGAAAATGTCGAGTTGCTGTGTCGGACATCCGATGGTGGTGCCTGGGTTCATGTTGCGAATGAAGCCTCACTTCGTCGGTACAGCTCCTCCGGTCAGCTTCTGAACGAAGTGACGACGGAGATCGGCCTGGCTGGTATGGCCCTTGATGCGAGTGGGGTTCTTTGGGCAACGCGACCCGGACTCGACGACGTGATTCGTGTGAATGAAGATTCCGGGATTCTCGAATCGATTCCTGTGGCGGGAGTTCCTTATGGAGTGACCGTCGATGGATTGGGTTCGATTTGGGTCAGCTGTTCCTTCTCCAATGAAGTCGTAAAGCTTTCCTCGGACGGCCAGCTGGTGCAAACCACTCCGGTTGGATTTTTCCCGACAGGAATCTCGGCAACTCACGATGGCGGGGTCTGGTTGGCTGAGAAACAGGGCCTTCGCCGTCTCGACAGTAACGGTCAGACTGTTTGGGCGGATGTCGCCGGTGTCTTTCCGATTGGCGTTACGACTGATCTTCAAGGCCGAGGTTGGTTTACCTGCCAAAGCAGTCACCAGGTCGTCGTGGTGTCGGATGCCGGCATCGATTTGATTCTGGATGTCTCGGAGCGACCATTGGGTATCGCAGCCCATGCAGATGGTAGCGTCACAGTGCTTTCTCGATTGGGTTCGGATGTCCAGAGATTTTCTGCGTCTGGAAATTTGATCATCTCCCAGAACATCCCCGCGCCAGGCGGAATGGGTGACTTGACGGGACTTCAGACAGCACTGGTCGTGTCTCCTTGGAGTGACTTTGACGGCGATGGCATCGCAAATGGGGACGAAGTTCTGCTCGGCTCGGACCCATACTACGAGCCTCAGCAGCTCTTTGTCCGTGGCGACGTCGATCGCAACGGTGTCGTCCAGCTTACCGATGCGATTCTCGCCTTGGGGATTCTCTACAGTGGTTCGGAAACGAACTGTCTCGAAGCCGTCGACGTGAATGCGGATGACCAGTTGAACCTGGCAGATCCGATTCGGATTCTGGGATATTTGTTCTCTGGCGCACAACCTCCTGAGAGCCCATTTCCTGTCGAGGGCGAAGATCCGGCACCGATTCCCGGATTTTCTTGCCCGGAATAGGGTTATCGGCGCACCAATCGTCGCTGTGACTTGAATTTATTCTGCCTGAGGTGTCTGATGAATGTACAGACGCTTCCGGTCACGAAAACATCGTGCAGCGGAGCAGGATCCCTCCCCGAGGCCAATTGTGTTGCCCTCCCGGATCACCCGAGAGTCCATTTCTTCCGGGGCCCATTCCGAACAGGGATCTCTTCAAGTTGCTGGAGCACATCCGGCCAGAAAGGTATGAAGATGCAATCCAAGGTCGATCAGGAACACCAGATCGCCGTTTTCATCGATCTCGACAATATTGCGATCGGTGTTAAAGAAGCCAATATCAAGAAACTCGATATCGACAAGATTCTCGGCCGCTTGGTTGAGAAAGGAAAAATCACCGTCAAGAAGGCTTACGCAGACTGGACGATTTGGAAACAGTACAAGGTTCCTTTTCACGAGTGCGCTGTCGAGTTGATCGATATTCCCATGAGGAAGATGTCCGGAAAAAACAGTGCGGATATCAAAATGGTGGTAGATGCCCTGGAGCTTTCCTACACCAAA
This sequence comes from Planctomycetota bacterium, assembly GCA_002691835.1. The sequence continues at coordinate 5,225 of NZJA01000097.1, read as the reverse complement.
GATCATGTCGATACATTCGTCCTCGTCTCCGGTGACAGTGATTTTTCTCCGTTGGTCTCTCAGCTTCGTGAGAACAATAAGAAGATCATCGGAATCGGGGTTAAAAATTCTTCGAGCAACCTTCTGATAGATAACTGCGATGAGTTTATCTTTTATGAAGACCTTGTCAGGACAAGAAAGAAACGAACCCGCTCGACGACAAAAGCCCCAGCCCGCAAGTTGACCAAAGATCAGATTGCTGCCTTCAAACTTCTTCTGGGTTCTATCGCCGCACTACAGCGCGAGAACTACGAGATTATTTGGGGTTCGATGGTGAAGCAGACGATGAAACGTAAGCAGCCGACGTTCAGTGAGGAATATCATGGGTATTCTCATTTCTCGAACCTCTTGCTGGATGCCGAAAAGAATAATTTGATCAAGGTGCATCGAGACCAGAAAAGTGGCACTTACATCATCGACGAGCTTCTTGAGGACGACGTCTAGGAGTTCTGCCTGCTGGACGATTCATCATGGGGGACTTGAAGGATCAGGCCTGTCGAGGGCTGATAAGCCGTCAGGTCTCCTCCATACACGCACCCACTGTCGATGCAGGTGGCCTTTTCGCCCATGCTGAGGCCAAGTCTTGCCCAATGACCGAAGATGTAATGGGGCTCGTTAGGCTTACTTGCGTCGGTTGCTTTCTGGCCGTCAGGTGAAAGAGCTTTGAACCATGGGCAAAGCTCTTCCGGAGCGTCGTCTGGAGCCCCTGTGAATTCAAACTCGGGTTTCTGGCTTGATCGGTGGACGCAGCGAATGCGAGTCAGAATGCTGACGGTTTCCCACTCCTCAGATGCTTTATTTTTATACCAAGACCAATCGTTGGAACGGATCAGTGCCAATGATTCAGAGGTGCGTTGAATGAGCTCCTGTTCGTTCCAGTACGGTGCCGTCCCGGCGTGAACCAGTCGGTGTCGATGCGAACCATGGGGGATCTCCAGGATGAGGTCCTGACTTTGAAGCCAACTTCTCCAACCATGAAGATCCGAGAGCTTCAGGATCGATTCGGTTCGATCTGAGGGACGCGGTTCTGCAATTCCATAACTGCAAGCCAGCAAGTGGAGATCATGGTTTCCCAATAGGATCGAAACGTGATCTGACTGACTCATGAGATATTCCAGGACGCCGAGGCTGTCGGGGCCCTTCCCGACGAGATCGCCAATGAATACCAGGTACGGCTGAGCCTCCTGCTCTTCGATTCGATGGATTAACCTCAATAGCGTGTTGTGGCATCCATGAACATCGCCAATGACCCAGGAATTCACTGGAACTGAAGAAAAGCACAGCGGCGAGCTTGAAGGATTCGTAGTCGATTTCCCGGATGTTGAATTCCGGGATCGGGAAACCTGAGAACTGGAATGGCTCGACTCGGTTGAAAACATGGGTCCTATTGAAAAAACATGGGTTCTGTTGAAAAAAGACGCCGGGAGTCGAAACTCCCGGCGTGGTATTCAATGACCCTGGCACGATTCGAACGTGCGACACCCGGCTCCGGAGGCCGGTGCTCTATCCACTGAGCTACAGGGCCCTATCTTCTGTTTCACTGGGATGATCTCAGCTTGGAGGGGGGAGGAATCTGTTTGAGGTCTCTTCCCAACCAAGCATGCGGTTGTATCAGATCCCACAGGAGAGGTCCAGACGCACTGGAGAGTTCCAGGTCTATGAGGCACAATCTCAGCCATGATCTTCACGTGGGCAATATATGGGCTTCTGGTCGCTTTGGGTGGTACTGCACTGTACGGCTGGGTTTCCAGTCCCAGTGGCTCCGTCATATCCCCCAGCGCCTTCTGGATCGCTGGGGTACAGGTCGTCGGATTGGCGGTCAGTTGCTTCATGGCCCAACGGGATCAGAGGAAGGGTCGCTATTGGATCGTTCCTCTGGGAGTCTCACTCATCTCGTTGACCGGAATCGCCCTTCAACAGGATCCGTTCCTGATCCTCTCTTTTGCGGGCGTCATCTTTTATGGGATCTCCGAATTGATCTGGCTCATTCTGGGTCGGCTGAAACGCGGCGGCGGAATCTTGCTTGTATTGATGCTGCTGATTCCCATCGCTCTCGGAGCTTATGTTCTCCAGTCTCCCCGAGCTCAGGCAGAGGGGACTGAGAATCTGACTTCACTGGAGGCGCTGTTTACTGCGGTCAGCGCAGTGACAGTCACGGGCCTGTCTGTAATTGACGTGGGGAGTCGATTTTCAGCCGAAGGTCTATGGATTCTGCTCTTGCTGATTCAGGCAGGGGGGTTGGGGGCCGTCTCATTGTTCCTGTTGTTTATGACCTTCCTCGGCCAGGGGTTAGGGATGCGTCAAGGACGGGCTGTTCGTGAGGCGATGGACGGACTGGAACCGACGGCCCTGAAATCCTTGGTGTGGACCATCTTTGGTACCACTCTGGTTTTGGAGTGCTTGGGGGTTTTAGCGCTGACGATCTTTAATCGTTCAGACTCTGAAGTACCTTGGTTTTCCCATCTCTTTCATTCTGTCAGTGCTTTTTGTAATTCCGGATTTGCCCTGCAGGCGGATTCTCTGAAAAGCATGAATCCCGCTTCCTTACTGAGCGTGTGTTTCTTGATTATCCTCGGCGGGATTGGCTTTCCTGTTATTTGGGATGTTGTCAAAGCACTGGTCCAGCGAGTCAAAATGATCCAAGGGCAGGAAATCAAACAAAGACATCGAGTCGGCACACATGTCTACCTGTCGGTTGGAACCTCTGTGTTGCTGTGGATTTTTGGAGCTTTGTTTTTACTCTTGGCAGGTTTCAAAGGACTCGATTCTGTTTTTTGGTCGATTACAGCAAGGACTGCAGGGTTTTCGACAGGATCTGTCGTCGAGCTAAACGATTTCGCAATCCTTGTTCTGGTCATCCTGATGCTGATCGGGGCATCTCCAGGATCCACCGGGGGCGGTCTGAAAACTTCTACCGTGGGTGTCCTTTTTGTCGCCTTCTTTCGACAGATCCTCGGTCGCAAAGCAGTCCTGTTCAGAAATCGAACATTGCCAGATAAACTCATCCGAAGTGCCGCTGTCCTGACGGTCGCCTTTGTATCGGTCTGGATTGTTCTGTTGGGACTGTTGCATTGGACTGAATCCACTGCTTTAAAGAATGGGTCTCTGTCACAACAGCAGTTGGTCTTTGAAGCCGCTAGTGCTTTGGGAACAGTGGGGCTCAGTATGGAGGCTACGCCTCAGTTGAGCCAACTGGGTTGTATGGTGTTAATGGTCGGGATGATTCTGGGTCGTATTGGTCCATTGGCCATCGTTGTCGTCTTGGCGTCTTTGTCGAGACCCCGTGAAAAAGTCGAGCGACCCGATGCGAAAGTCATGCTCGGATAAGTTGTTATGAGTTCTATATCTTCTGCTGCTCAATCTTCTGCAGCTCATCCGGAGGTCCAAGGATGACCAGCTGGTCGCCCTTCTCCAGTATTGTGTCTTTATTTGGAGTCAGCACGACATCCGGATGACCATTCTTCATCAGACAGAGAAGATTTGCGCCATGCTTTTTACGAATTTCGAGCTTCCCCAATGGTTTATCTTGCCACTTCTCGGGAGTTGAAATTTGAATCAAGGCTTGTTTCAAATCGAGTGGGAGTGCGTCAATAGAGTTGGGGTGAGCGATTCTTTTTGCGAAGCTCAGGGCTGCTTCTTCCTCGGGGGCGAATATATCGGATTCATTGATCCCCAATTTCTGAAGTATTTTTCGTGTCGTTTCGTTGTGTGCTCGGCAAAGAATTTTCATTGGTTTCGTCTGTGATTGGGATATTTCAATCGCCATATGAGCCAATAGAAGGACGGGAAGGGTGTTTTCTCCAATGGCGATAATGAGAACATCGAGTTTGTCGAACAGTTTCTGGAGATCCTCCTGATTGGCGTCTTCGATATCCACGATCATCGCGTCGTCGTATTGCTCTTTGAGGAGAGTGATCCGTTCCGAATCTCGGTCGAGGATTCGGAGATGAATGGGACTCTGAGACTTTATCTGGTCTAGATTCCGGACCAGGGACGAACCAAAACGGCCGAGACCGACGACGCCCACTTGAATATGTCTCATTTCATCTCCTTGAATCCAGTACCTGCTAGAAACCGGTACTTTTAATCAGGTCGAGTTTTAAGATTCGCAGGCGATTGGCCCAGCGAGTCGCTTTTTCACGGTTCCCAGAGAGACTGGTCGACTTCTGCAGGTACGCCAGTTTCTCATCGATCTCCAGAACGAGTTGAGTTCTTTTCGAGCTCGGCAAGTCTCTTGAGATTTGTTCTCGAATCGAATTGGTCCACGATTCCAGGTCGTCCACGTTGATAGTGCTGGGTGCCGCGTTGGTAGATGGTTTTTCTTGCGGGTCGATCGGTGACAGGATTTGTGCCAGAGCACGATTCGTCGAGTGCGGAAATCGAAGAGCGAAGTCCTCAGCTTCGCCCGATTCGATCCAGCGATTCAATTCCTCGTCTTGGATCGTTTTTCCTGATTGAATTCTGTTCAGCAGAATTTGAGTTTGGTCTGACGCATCTTGTGAAGATTCAAACGGGTTAATTTCGGAGATGCTATCGAGGGGGATGTTGATACGAACCCCATCTTTCAGAGTTGCTTCGAGTTTCCCGTTACTGATCTCAGAGTTCTGGATTTGCAACTGTGTTCCCTGCGACGTGGAAATGATTTTGGTATCGGAATCCGATTGACCAGGCGGGATGAGGGCGGCTGCGTTCTCGAGAGCTTTTCTGGCCAACGACAGGACATCCTCTACCGGAGGATCAACAGTCTTCGATGGGGTTGTTGACGTGGTGACAGAGTCGGAAGAAGTCTTCCCTGTTGCAGCGGCTTTCTCGAGCGAAGCGGGCTCTTGCCAAAGAATTTCAGGAGGACGCGAGACGAGTGCCTGAAGAAGAATCGCACCCACCACGATTCCGCTCAGAAGATAGAGGCGAGTCATGGCTGTCTCCTTTCACGGAAATAATCGGTCCACATTTGTTGTGTTTCCTGTCTGACAGGAGTGTATCCGGATGGAGTCTTGGGGTCATGCCCATGCAGGGCATAGAAAAAGATTCCTTTTTGCGGACCGGTCTCTGAAAACACCTGGAGAAAGGAACGAATCCCATCTCGTTGACGGTCTCCTGAATCCGTTGGGGTGCCCGTGGGATATAGCCATGGGCGATCCAGTGCGTTATTCGCTGCTGGATATCCGACTTCTGTAAAAAGGAGC
>NZJA01000096.1 GCA_002691835.1 Planctomycetota bacterium | reverse complement strand
CGGCTTACAGAGAGCAGGATGGGGTAATAAACCCTCGTTTTCTATGGGGGATTTAACTCAAACTTTCGGCGGTCTATTTATAATGGCGCACAGAGCAAACAGACAAAGTCTTTGTACGTAACGTTACGTAACGCGTTACGGAGCAAGGTCAAATATATGACAATCCTCATATGCCCGCACGGCGACCGACGATCTCTCTGAAAAAATCAGTAGGTATTGGATGGGCTGACGGCACGCAGCAATCATTTAATGATCCCCTTGACGAGTCGAATGTCATCAAAACAGGTGCGAAAATAATGTTGCGAGGCACTTTGATTTCAGCAACTGATGCATTGACACTAATAATTATTTACTTGGAAGTGTGAAGGTGGGAAGTTGTAGTAGGAGAATAAACTGTTTTCAAGATCCTCACTGCCTAGTGCTGCGCTCGACCTTAACTACTTGTGCACTTGCAATTGATTCATGTGCGAGAGTTCCATTCATGAGCGCAAATCCGCCAAGCAAGGAAGGTGTCAGGCCTTTACTTCTTCAAGCCGATTCGGTCTTTGTACACACGTGCCGGCTGCAAGAAAAGAGTGGAGGGAGGGCGTGCCTCAAGACGACCGTGATTCTCATAAAGCTTTGCGTTCACACCATCGGGCTGGATACGACCCTCTTGCTTCCATGCAACATAATCTTCACGTGTGAACTTGGTAAACCCCCACTGGCGGGAGGTGACAATCTTCTGACGACCAGGAAACTTAAACTTCGCGCGGCGGAAGGCCTCAACAGCCTTCACACCATGCACGTCCTTGGTTCGGATGGAAAGCATGATCTGGCCGATGGCGATACGCGCCGCGGTTCCCTGCACCTTGCCAAATGCACCGCGCATACCAGTTTGGAGACGATCCGCGCCGGCACAGGAAAGCATCTTGTTGATGCGCAGGCAGTGAAAGGGGTGAAGCCGCACGCGGAGGTGAAATTGGTCCTTGCCAGCGTTCTTTACCATGTACTTGTTGGCCGCGATCCGTCCAGCCTCCATTGCTTCTGATGAGACCTGCTCTTTTTCGAAACTGTTCAAAAGGAGGGCAACGTAGGTCAAAAACCGTCTGTGGTAAAGAGGCCGAAAAGAGCTAGGGCTTGGTAGGGCGATGCGGCTCGGCCTGGCCGTAAGCCTCGAAAACTTCAAAACCGAGCTCAGATAAAAGCACTGCTAACGTATTACGTGTGCGAAGTTGAAGTTCGACTTCGTAACATATTTTCAGCCGGGTGTGACGAGCGCGTGCGAGGCGAGGTTGCCGAACCCTCGACGTATCTCAAACAAGCCCTAAAAACAAGAGTGTAACAAGTCTGGAAAAGCTTGCTCGCAAGCTGATAGCAGCCGACCAAAGCGTCATGCTGCTGCGCGAGATTGCGATGCATGCAATGTCCGAAGAAAATAAGATCGCTAATACGATGAACTCCTGACCTGACAAGGTGCACACACGTAGGGAAAGCGTCCACCGAATACTTTTTCATTCCGGCGTCATATATACGGATTTTGGGATCAGGGACGCCACGGCAGTATCTAGACTTAGGATATGGCTTGTTCTTGATCACGCGGTAACATTTAGCTGGTCGACGAGCCATCGCGGCAACTTCACCGCAGGTTCAAGCGAGTGTTCCGAAAGGGGTGTGCGAAGCAGGATCCGGGTTTTAAGAGCTGCCGAAAAAAAAATCAAGCAAGAGATCATTGAGAGTTGCGGGATCAGTATTTATTTTTAAGACTCGAGAGTTTAAATAAATAGGCGTGAATTATCTTTTTGGTCGCTATCAAATTTTGGTGATTTCAAAGCGAACTTCTCATCACCAAGGCGTGATTTTTTGTACCTCCTATGATAGGTCTATGATCTCAAGTGGTACAGTGTCATACTAATTGCCCATGTTTGTTTTGCAATTGATCGGATTTTAACCATGCTTGGGTCACGATAGTGAAAATAAGTTCGGAATGAAATATAAATATCCACATTGGACATAATTCATCTCACTACGAAGGCCTTTTTCCGTGCCATTATTTGTTACTTATCAGAACTGACAAAAAGCAGATAGTTTTTCGTTCGATATCTACCTTCGAAGGTACGAAGGTACAATTTACGAAGGTAACTATTAGAAATGTGCACACGCATGTTTCCGAGCGGAGTTTCATCACTTAAAGGTGACATTGAGAACATCGTTAACATAAGCGAAGAATGTTACAGTCTCAAAAAAATCATTTGATTTAGTAAGATCCTCATATGACCGTTCCATCTGGAATGGTAGCATTGCGCAAGATAGTTACGATTCCTGATCGGATGTAGATTCCGTTCTCTTCATCTTCTAGTTCCTCAACTCCACTAGCATTAGTGATAACGCAGTTCTTGCCAATGCGTGCGTTCTTGTCAATAATAGCATTTGAAATAGTACATCCTTCACCAATGCCTACGGGCACTCCACCTGATTCCACAATCGCTGCCTTCTGCTCGTCAGTCTCATAGAAATCAGCTCCGATGATCATGGCGTGCATGATGTTACAACCTTTACCGATTTGAGATCGAAGTCCAACAATGGCATCTTCTACGGAGCAATCTGCAAGAGAACAACCATGCGAAATGATGGCATCTTTGACATGACATTTTTCGACTTTGGCTGGCGGCAAGAACCGCGGGGAGGTATAGATTGGTGCACGTGCATCGTAAAACTCGAACTGGGGTGGATTCTTAGCAAGAGCCAGATTAGCTTCAAAGAAGGACTTGATGGTTCCGATGTCTTCCCAGTAATCGTTGAACAGGTATGCCTGAACGTGATAACCATCGGCCGCGGCTTTTGGAATAATCTCTCCACCAAAGTCGTTGTCTTTTGGGTATTCCGAGTTCAGGAACGCTAGAAGAGCAGATTTCTTGAAAACATAAATGCCCATGGAAGCGATATATGGAGATGCTTTTGCTTCCTCGGTCGATAGACCAAGGATTGATGTGTCGACTGCCATAGCTTTAAGTGCTGCACCTTCTGGTTTCTCTGCAAATTCAGTAATTCGACCCGTGTTTTCAATCTTCATTAGCCCGAAGTCTGAAGCGCGCTCTTCATCTATTGGAAGACACCCTATGGTAATGTCAGCATTTACTTCACGGTGCCTAGCAACGAACGCCATATAGTCCTGTGAAGTTGATACAGGTGAGTTAAACTGCGGTCATAAACCACGGTTTGCACGTACCATTCGGTAAAGGTGATCGCCGGAAAGAATCACGATATCTTGAACATCTTTGTTCTTAATATCCTCAAAGAGCCATGAATATTGCCTAACAGCGTCGGCTGTGCCTTGAAACCATTCCTTGCCACCCAGACCTGGTGTTTGCGTTGCAGCCAGAACTTCGACGAAGCCACTGCCACCATACATGATGCCGTTGCCGAAATTATAAGTCCGCGCAAGGTGACGATTAAGGGAGACCGAGTTGAACTGTGTCAAGATGTACATTTTCGATATGCCTGAATTCAAACAGTTTGACATAGGAACATCAATAAGACGATACGCCCCTCCAATCGGTACTGCGGGCTTGGCGCGGGATTTTGTCAACGGATACAGTCGGGTTCCTGCGCCGCCCCCGAGGATTACTGCAGCCACAGATTTGGAATTGAAGATAGCACTTGAAGTCGAGTTTTCATCAGCTTGAGCAGCAACTGCTTTCGTGGTGTATAAGCGAACAGAACGCACAGCAGACACCCTAGCACTGATGAAAGAGTATCACGGGTAAACATATGAGCAGTTATGAGCGGTGTTTACGAAAGTGGTTACCAGTTTGCGCTAAGTTTCAGGCCAGCCACGCGGTGTTTCCCAGCAAGTTGCCCGGGAGGAAAGCTATATCGTTGAATAGGAAACAGTTGTTAGCGGCATTTTACACCAGATCAGGTTCAGAAAAATGGAGATTGAACTAGTATCCAGCGCTGGATGCTTACCGTGTGTTTGATAAGGAGCACTGAATGGACATATCTAGCGTTCACGGATACTTCAGTGTTTGTGATCAGCTTATCCATATCAAACGACATTTCGGATAACGACATTATGATATTATTAATTCTATTAAATTTTATCAAGCAAACATTTGATCACATTTTTGCGAGCTGTGGTTGAGGGATACCGGCGCGCAAGGTTACGCACACACAGCAACCCCATCTGATTTCCCGGATTTCCACACCCGTACTGTGCAATGACGTGCACATGGGTCAGGTGAAGCAGCATACGGGGTCGGGTAGAGTTAGCCGCGTCCTCGGCAACCCAGTGCGCATCTTCTATAGCCTTCTGTTTATCTGCGCCCTAGAGGTTCGTTCCCGCGGAAACTTCTTTTCGACAATCTCGACTTTGACGATCGACGCGATGTGAATGGACTCTAAACGTGTTTGCTAAACGACGTGTCATTTGAACATGCACTGCTTGCGCTGTGATATGTCCGTATCCTTGTTTTCTCTTTACACGTGACGGTCTTTGTTGTCTTTGGGGCCGTTCAAATAATGCCGTCCGATCTTCTCCGTTAACTTCCCGGCTCGTGACTGTTTCTTGGCAGGTGCTTCTCTGGTCATTTTGCTTGTTTCAGTGTCAGTGCTCCGTTGCTTGGTCAGGCGCAGCACAAGCATACTACATTAGGGAGACGGTGTGGCTTCTTGCGGGGAATATAAAATACTCGCCTCACCTTTTCTTTTGCCTCAGGTCAACTTGAGTTCAACAACCGGTCAAACAGTACAAATACCCGTACCTTCGATAGATTTCCGCTGCTTGAATCTGGCCCTGAAGGCAAGTGCCTTCGACATTGAATCCCCACAAACTATTCGCACCATAGACTCTTGATACATATGTTCTCATTGCAGGCAGAAACAGCTTGGCAGCAGAGTTTCATTTCCTTGTCCAGTGCCCCACAATATCTCTCTCTTTTGCATTGTGACTCGTCATCTGCTCAGAAGTACACGATCTTTGTGAGTTTTCATCAAACCTACTGCCCTCATTGATTTCCGTGTAATTCGCTGTCATTTTTGCAGAGTTGTGCCCGTCCATCTGGCGAGAGCTCTGACAAGGGAACAAGCCTATTCCTCTTATAAGTTTTCTGCTGCTTCCGAACCAATCACATTTCCGTACGCTCCTGCCAAACGTCGTGTTAAGATTCACAAGGAAGCAATGGCTGGCTCTCTCGAACAGCTCAATTTGCATCTACCGGTGCGCCATAGCAGGTTCGCACGACCTCGGCGACGAGGTGACATGGAACTTGACCTGCGCGTGCGAGTTGAGGCTAGTTTAACATCGAGGCCGCCTAAGACGGGCGTGTTCGGCAGCATCTCGAGCTTCTTACCAATGACAGATGTTTTCGCTGGTGCCGCTGCGCGTGCTGCTTCGCAGAGCACTATACATCCCCTCGATACCATAAAAGTCCGAATGCAAGCCACCTTGAAAGACAAAAGATCTCTGAGGGGAAAAAATGCGACAAACGCAACCGCAGCTGTCAGCACAGGGAAGTACGGCATCGGCATCGGCCAAGCTACGCACAATGCGCGATCATCGCCTCGTTCTGTGGCAATCGCAACTGGCGCTCTTTTGGGAAAACTTGGAGCTGAACTTGGTAGCCTCTACAAAGGGGTACTCGGTGCAGCTGGCGGTGCCGGAATTGCCATTGGAACATATTTTGCATTTTATGGCGCAGCAAAGAAATTTCTCGAAGCCCATTCTGATTGTTCCGTGTCGACGATTGCGTTCCTCGCGGGTGGTATCGGTGCGCTTGGATCATCGATTGTAAAAGTCCCTGCCGCTGTTTGCATACGTTCAGTACAGGCGAACGTTTATCCAAATGTTGTCGTTGCTGCAAGGCAAATCACATCTGCAGCTGGACCTCGAGGACTTTTTACTGGATACCTTCCAACACTTCTTGAAGACGTCCCAGACATGGCTGTCAAGTTTGCCGCATATGAGACAATGCGCACGATGCATCGCCGATTAACAGGGAGGTCTCAAGAGGAGGCCGCTGCGGTCGCTGACATCTCAATGGGACTCATTGCAGGTGCTGTGGCAGCTGCAGCAACCACCCCTTTGGATGTTGTCAAGACGAGGATGATGTGTAACGCATCACAGCAACCTTCGTTTACTGGGGCAATATCCAGTGTTTGGCATGAGTCTGTTCCTGGTTTTGGCCGAGTGAGAACGTTTTTCACCGGGGTGGGACCGCGGTCGTTTTCAAACGGCATAAACTCTGCAATATTTTTCTGTTTTTTTGAAATCATGCGTTCATCCTTAAGGAAGTGGGAGGACAACCGAAAGACACTACCAACAGGTGTTCTTGTCGAGAACTACCACGGCTCGGCGAGATAAATTGAGTGTCACAGGCGAAGCCCATGACACTCACAAACGTGCTACAGATGTGATCGAAAACGGGGGCACACAATAGAGACCTGACAGCAGATGGAGATGCAGACATCATTTGCTCACTGATTCATAGCAGCTAATTTGTGTAAACTCTGATGAAGCGTATTAAGTGTGGTCGAAAAATTACGGAATTCTTTCGTTCAAAGTGTTGTAAGTGTTCTTGTTGGTGATAAAAACTCTTTTTAAGCTTGCACACGAGTGCGCTACGTAAAATCATGTCAATGCTTTCGTCGGCAATGCTCAATTGAGTACCGTATTTATTCAGGCCTGTGATGTGTTGGTTTCTTGGGTACCGATATACCTGTTCGTTTCGGCGGTTACAATCACCTTGCTGGCAGCGACGTAGTTCAGAATTTTCAGGCGTGGTCCTGGGGGTATTTTGATCTCCTGCAGCGCACTGTCAGACAGCAAACCTAAACAGTCGTCCATCAACTGCCCTCTCCGGAAATTTTTTTCATATTTTTCGAGACCAAGAGTAGAAAGCATGCCAAAGGTATGGTAGTAATAAACATCTTGAGGGTCGTTTTTACCACCAAACCTCTGTCCAACTTTCATAAACGCACCATTAAGAGCAGCAAATAGAGCTCCGGTACGTACCGCGTCGATAATGTACCCGGAAGTCGTCGTTGGTTTGACTTGTCCGGGAGACGCGGGCTGATCGCCGAAGATATTTGTCGTCAGAGATAAGGATGCACCAGCACCAAACATTCCTATCATGTTTGTCTGTATATCTTCAACCCCTCTGTAGCGTTTTACAGCTAGCGTCAAACCGGCCTGAACTGCCGTGAAAACGGCGAGGTTAAGCGCCAAAACTTTTGGTGGTCCAGAAAAAGATCCAGTCGCCATCGTCGGTGGCCTATTCGGCATGCTCGCCGCTTGCTTCTCTAGATTTTGGTTCACCAGGCCGAGCGTGTAGCCAAGAACGCCCCCTACATGGTTGCAACCAAGAATGAGTGACAATAAATACATGTCGTTTCCGACCCAAAATGGATCAAGACACATGACCGCAATACCCTCGAGACTGGTGAAAAGGGGGGGCGACCGACCTTGCATGGCGCCGGTTGCCGAAGTTATGCCAATTTCAACCTGTTGGAACGTAGCGATCACGAAAGGGCAGTTTCAGGGGAACGCGGCGGGATCGACGAAGTCCACGTTAGTATTCAATCGTTTCTCACCGCGGGTGGCTGGGTCTTCAGCCATCCCTCGAGTTTCAGCTTTCGATCTTCCATTTTTTGGAGAAAAGAACCCATGCGTCGGTTGTTCGTGAGTTGAGGCTCGTTAGCCCTTCCTTGGTGACAGGATTATGTCCACGTTGGGTTATTATAAAACATGATGACTTTATTTATATCATTTTTTTT
>NZJA01000095.1 GCA_002691835.1 Planctomycetota bacterium | reverse complement strand
TGAGAAGGCGAGCGCCATACTGCGGACACCCCACGGAGACCTTGCGATCCCCGCCATGGAGGCCGCATTGTCTGCCGGATTCAAAGTCTGCGAGTACACCCTGACGATCCCTGGAGCCTTCGAGTGCATTCAAGACACGAGCTCACGGCATCCCGAAGTCGTCGTCGGCGCCGGCACCGTTCTGACTCCGGATCAGGCGAAAAAAGCAGTCGAGGCAGGGGCCCGATTTCTCGTCTCTCCGATCATGGACCCAAAGATGATTCATTTGGCCAATGATCTTGGCGTCGCAATCATTCCCGGCTGTTCCACTCCAACGGAAATGCAGGCGGCCCACGAAGCGGGCGCACCGCTGGTCAAATTGTTTCCGGGTCCTGCCGGAGGTCCAACATGGGTCCGCGCGACTCTGGGGCCCCTCCCACATTTGCGCATCATTCCTACCAGCGGAGTGACCCGGGAAAATGCCCGGGACTTTCTCGATGCGGGGGCACACGCCGTGGGCTTTGTCGCCCCGCTCTTTGATGGAGAAGATTTACAAACCAAAAACTGGATTCGCTTGGAAGAACGAGGCAGAACATTGCTACAAAACTGCCGATCTGTTTCCTGAGTGAGAAGCTGAAAACCATAGAGTTGGAGATCTGTCATGAATTACCTCGGAAAAGAAACCACCTTCCAGTGGCTCGGCCATGCCACCTTTCTTGTCGGCACCCCATCGGGAAGGAAGGTACTTTTTGACCCTTGGCTCAGTAATCCCAGCTGCCCCGAAGAATTTCAAAACCCGGAAGATGTCGATCTGATCCTGTTGACTCATGGCCACTTCGATCACGTCGCCGATGTCATTCCACAAGCCGAAAAGCACGGCTGCCGGGTCGTGTGCAATGTCGAAATGGCGTTCTGGCTCAAAAAGATGGGATTGCCTGAAGACCAGGTCGTCGAGATGAACAAGGGGGGGTCGATCGAAATCTGCGGCTTACGAGTCACGATGACCGATGCCAAGCACTCCAGCAGTGTCGAGGTCGACGGAGTTCTCCAATATGGCGGCGAGCCGGCAGGATTTGTCATCGAGACAGAAAATGAGTTCCGCTTCTACTACGCCGGAGATACCTGTGTCTTCTCGGATATGGCTCTGATTGGAGAGCTTTATTCTCCGACGTTGGCGATCCTGCCCATCGGTGACCACTACACGATGGGCCCCCGAGAAGCCGCGAAGGCAGCCCACCTCCTGGGTGTGCAAATGGTCTTGCCCATGCACTTCGGAACTTTCCCCCTTCTTTCCGGTACTCCCGGGCAATTGCGTGAGTCCGTCGGCTCCTTGCCGATTCAGGTGATCGATCTCGAGCCGGGGCAGATCCTCGAGTGAACCGAGCCCCGAAGAGCCTTCTGATCTTGACGAATCCAGGTTCCCGAAAAGCGACACAAGCGCGCAGGTTTTTGGAGAACTCGACGGAATTACGGCAATCTGGAATACCAGTCCAGTGGACCAACATCTTTGACCCCGAGCCTTTAAAGACTCTCCCTGACCGAGTGTTCGTAGTCGGAGGAGATGGCACCGTTCGGCTGGCTGTCAATTGGCTCAGCCAGCAAGAGTGGCAAGCTCCTGTCTCAATCATCCCTGCTGGAACCGGGAACAACCTTTGCAAAGGTCTCAACTTCCCACTCGACTTGGAAGCGAGTCTGAAGCGGGGGCTTCACAGTCGGACACTGCGCAAAGTCGACACCATCTCCATCTCGGCTGACGGTGAGTCCTGGGGACAGATGCTGCAGATCACCGCAACCGGGCTTCCTGCCCGAATCACCCAGCGATTTGATCGCCTGCGAAAACTGCCGCTCTTGAAATATCCGGTTCAGTGGGCAGGAGATGGCGTTTATCGACTCCTGGCAATTCAAAGTCTGCTTTTTGAAATCCGAAGAAATCGTTCCGCACGACTCGTGATCGACGAGGAAGAGTTGCAAATGAATGGGCCCGCCATCTTTATTGGCAATGAAGCCACGATCGGTGGTGGTTTTACTCCCTGCCCGAATGCCCAGCTCGCAGATGGACTTCTCGATGTTTGCATTCTTCCTCGGGTCTCATACCTTCGGGCCTTCTCTCTATTTCGAGAGGTCTCCGCAGGTCGCCATCTGGATCATTTTCCTGAGGTGGTATACCGTCAGGCACGGAAGGTCACTTTGATTCAGGAATCCCAGCCCATTCTCGTCGATGGCGATGTACTGGGATCTCCCAAAGTTCTTGAATTCGAGATCCAACCAGCCAGTTTGCAGTTGATTACAGGGTCATGAGAGATGTGACCCTATTCCCAAGTAGTAAGGATGATGGCTTGCAGCAACCCCAACGATTTCCACGGTCACCGATTCTAGCCATGCTGTGGATTTTCCTCGTCGGTTTCTTCAGTGGCTGTAGCCAAAACCCCGAAGTGCCCATCCGTAAAGCGATCTGGGTCACCCGTTGGGATTACAAGACTGAACAAGATATCGTCGACTTGATGGAGAACATCGACAAGGCCGGGTTCGATACTGTTCTGTTTCAGGTTCGGGGTAATGGCACCGTCTTCTATCCCTCCAACATTGAACCTTGGGCTGAAGAGTTCAACTACACTGACCCGGGGTTTGATCCACTTGAAGCAGCATGTCGAGAAGCTCGAGTCAGAGATCTGCAACTGCACGCATGGATCAATGCCGTTCCTGGCTGGCGCGGAACCACACCCCCTCCAACTACGACCCCCGATCAACTCTGGAACAGTCAGCCAGACTGGTTTCTCCATTCGAAAGATGGTCAGCGTCAACCGCTTCAACCCAACTACTATGTGGCTCTGAATCCCTCCTATCCTGAAGTCCGTGATCACGTATCGAAGATCTGTGAAGAAATCCTCGCGTGGTATCCGGAGGTTGCTGGCATTCATCTCGATTACATCCGCTTTCTCGAATCGGGAGTCGAGAAAGATTACCCCCGTGATTCTCGAAGCGAGCAACTGTTCACGACAGAGACAGGGGTTGCATCACCCGATGACGATCGCAGGGCATGGGATCGATGGCGGAGAGACCAGGTTACCGAAATGGTACGAGTGATCTCCGAGCGTTGTCGAAAGGCCCGAAGGGATGTTCTGATGACTGCTGCGGTCTATCGGACTCCCCGTATCGCTCACGACCGAGTTCGACAGGATTGGCCCAATTGGTTAAGACGGGGGCACATCGATGCGGTCTTCCCGATGCAGTATGACCGCGAGATTCCTCGATTCGAATCCAGGGTTGCCGAGTGCATGGATGCGGCTCGCGGGTACCCCGTCATCATGGGACTCGGGACCTACCTTCATGCAGATCCCAAAGTAACCCTTGCACAGGAGCAGAGTTCGCTGATTCAGGGGTGTCAGGGAGTCAGCCATTTTGCTTACTCCGCCTTTTGGAGCACCGACCCCAATGTGGCAGAAACCCCGCTACAAAAGTCGAGAAGGGTCCAAATCTTGCCCCAATCACCTTAAATCGGGTTGCCTGCAGGCTCATCAGGCAAATTTGGGGAATCTGCACCACAACAGGAACTCTCTCGCAAGAAATCCCGTTGAGTTGCCGAAGAAACCTGCTTAAATCGTAGGTTCAGGGAGTTTGGTTGCTCCCGATATTGCATTTCCCAAGTCATGCCGCACAGGCGGCCAGGAAAGGAGAGTTAGATGAAAAAGCTTCTTCTTGCTCTTGTCGTTGTTGGCGGTCTTTCCACCGCTGGTTGTATCTTTGCTCCTCAGGGTGGCGAAGAGAAGTCTGAGTGCGCCGCTTCCGCGTGTGCCACTTCATGTGCTGACAAAGCAGCCGAGTGCGGTTCCGAGAAGGACAGCTGCTGCGGTTCCTGCAAGTAGTTTGAGTTTTCAATAAAAAAGGGTGCGGAGAGTCATCTCCGCACCCTTTTTTTCATCCACTGTTTCCTGTGACTCAATTTTATTCAGTGATTTATTCAGTGACGATTTCCAGAGACCTGCGACTCGGTTTTCATGAGAGCAATTTCCGAATCTTCCCCCACGAACAGCGAGACCGGTCAGCGTAGCTTTTGAGGCTCCCGAGGAGTCTCCACCGGTTCCTCACGGCTTTCCTTCTCTGATTCTTGTCCCGAAAAGCCATTCGGCTTCCCCTTTGCGGGAACCCGCAGATTCTCGTGATCAGCCAAGGCCTTGGCGAGAACTGATATCGACCAAGCGGTTCCGTAAACTCTGTGGTAAGAGAAGAAAGCGTAATCCCACATCGATCCGTCTTCTTCTTGAGTCTCAAGAATCTTCTGACACAGGCGTGGCCACCACTGCTCGCGCAGATCCCATGGCAACTGACGGATCACATCCGCAGCGTAGTAATGCCCGTAAAAGAAGAAATACCCACTATTGGCATAATAGGCTTCATGAGGATAGATCCGACCACGGGACAGTGAGATAAACTTGTGGTGTCTCATGAGTTGATCGAGTCCAGTCACGATATTTTCGTTCGTGATCTCGTCCGGGTCTCCGAGTCTTCTCAATGCGAGGTTTCCGACCTGAATCCGACAAAGAGATCCTTTGATCTGATTGATGGAGAGCAAGTTCCGCGTCGTCTGGATCGGATCGATGTTGTAATCATAGGCACCATTGGGAAGGCGAGTTCTGCGAAGAGCCCGAAGTCCTCGCTCCTGCATTTTGTCAGGGACTTCCAGCCCAATCTGTTCACACTGCTCAAAGATCAGTAACAGCGAAGCAGTCACAAATGAAGTTCCCCACGTGGGTCGACGAGTGAAGGGGGAATTGTCGTAGTAGGCCCAGCCGCCGTCTGGACTCTGATAATTTCCGAGGGTCACAATCAGGTCTTCACCCAATTTCCTCAGGCGCGCGCGGCGCTCAGGGCCAAATCGTAATTCCGGTTCAGCTAACGCCCGAGCCACCGCCTCCAGGACATAGACGTACCCCCAGAGGTTATCGGTATCCCAATTGGCAATCCTTTTTCTTCGGCCATTTTCACAGATGTTGTCGAGGGCTCGCTCCAGAGCTTGCTCGCCTCCATCCGGAAGATCAGAACCCAGATCCATCAACGTGACGCAACAGATCCCGGTAATCGCAACCTGAAAAGCAAAATGCTGCTCAGGAACCATCCAATTCTTGTCATCGGGGGAGAGTGGATTGCGCCAGTGACCGAAAGCTCCGTCTTCCTCCTGATGGTCGAGAAGGAATTGGACGGCCTTTTCGAGGCCAGCACGGGTCTCAACACGCCAATCCTCCAGCGGCTCTGCTGCGGAGGCTGGATTAACCAGAAGCTGACTCAGAAGGATGAGTGAAGTAACGATCAAAAGATTCCCCAAGCAACGGGACTGGAATGCTCCTCGACACCTGTCATGTTTCGCAGGTCATGAATCGCTTTTTCCAACTCTTCCATTTGCTCATCCAGCTCTCGCTGCATCTTGTCAAACTTTCGCTCTTCCTGAATGCTGGAGATTTCCTTCTCTGTCTCAGCTCTCTCCAGATCACGATTTGCACGCTCGATCGACCTTTGCAATTGAGCCTCACTTCGAGGGATTCGAACTTCCATCTCGACCTGGTGCTCCCGGCGTGTTTGCTGGAGAGCTTCTTCAGCCCTTGCCAAGCTCATTCGACCGCGTTGTAAAACCAACTCCGCAGTTCCATCTTCTAACTCAGAACCGGCATACAGCATTTCTAACTGCTCCAACTCAGTACGGGAATCCTTGAGGCGAGTTTCTGCAAAGACGACCGATCGGCGGCTTTGGTACTCCCGAGTCGGACGGTCGAAATCATGAAACATATGCATTTCATGTTCCGCTTCCTCGATGGCCCTTCGAAGCTCTTCAAATCGATGATTCAGCGCTTCGTGAGAGAGCTCCCGCTCCAACTCAGCAATGTGAAGATCCATCTCCATCTCGGCGACTTTGTGCTCCAGCTCTTCAACTTTTTCTTGCTGGGCGGCCAATTTTTCAGGATCGACTTCAGGCTCGCTGGCCGACTCCTCGACCGAATCACCTTCAGCTTCACTGGTGGTGTCGATCTCCAGTGTCAGCGCTCCACTTTGCTCGTCGAGCTTGGCAAGGTCGGATTTGACGACCAGGCAACCGGTCAGCGGCATTAGCAATACAATCAGCAACGCTTTAATCAGGCTGCTATTGGACATAGGACCTCCAAAGAAGTGAGGGAACCGAGATTTTGTTCTATTCTGACGTTGAGGGTGGCCGGAACAAGGACCTAATCAGTGGCGGGCTGCAGTTTCACAAAAACCCGGTCTCCATCGACCTTGGCCGGGTGGAACTGCAGGTTTTTGTCTGTCGGGCCATCGCTGACTTTTCCGGTGCGGGCATCGAAGCAGGCGCCATGGAGAGGACATTCGACATGCCCATCCTCCACCATTGCTCCCATCATTGAAGCTCCAATGTGAGGACATGAATCCGTAAAAACGGAAACCTCGTCAGCCACTCTGATCACCATCAGCTCGCGGCCGCCGGCTTGGGTGAAGAACGGCTCTTCAGCATCGACTTCAGCAAAGGCACACAGATCGTGCCAATCTCCCCCGGCTTCAGTTGGCATAGTAGGGATTCTCCCCAGCCTTATGATCCGTAGAGTCGTGGATATTCTGAATCGTCGGAACTTTCTGGCGAATCAATGTCTCCACTCCCTGACGCAGAGTCACAGCGGCCATGCCACACCCCTGACAACCCCCCCCCATATGAATGAAAAGATCGTTGTCCTTGACGTCGACAACTTCAATAAATCCACCATGGGCAGCGACCATAGGATTCAGGTCTGAGTTGAGGAGATTCTGAATCTCGATGAAGAGCGCTTTCTCATCATCATTCATGTCACGGCTACGCTCGGAGATCACCCGATCAAATTCCATAAAGTGCTGACGAACCAAATCAGTGGCTTGGTCGACCATCGGCTGCCAGTCTGAACCGTCGACCGGTTTCAGAAGAGTGATGACCTTATCTTGCATCAGGACCGCTTCGAGTCCCTGGATCGCCACCAACTTTTTTCCGAGGGGGCTATCGGCCGCTTCCTCAGCAGTGGAGAAGTACTCGGGAGAGGTGGCCACCACACGGTTCAATCGCAGAACACAGGTGTCGGAGTCTGATTCCCAAGGTTCGATCTGAATCTTCAGTTCTTCATTCATAACAGCGTGCTCCCTTTCATTCTTCCTGGAAGGTCCGGCTTCACCGTCGGAACTCCCTGAGGATCACAAGTGAAATCATAGCATGGAGAGGGCTCAACAAGAGTCATTCCGCTTTCTGAATCGGGATTCGATTCACGTTTCAGCGAGCAGGCCAGAGAACCCCCAGCATGGGTGATTGTCCGCAGTCGAATCAAATCCACCCGCCAGAGCATGGAGGGACTGGCAGTCCATCCATGGGGTAAAAACAGCAGATTTAACTGGTTTACCGGGTTCTCAATATTCCTCTCTCGAAGAAGAGAATGAACAGCTCGAGTTGTTGGTCACGATGCTGATGCAACGATTGCAAGAGAGGAACATCCTCAGTGGAGAGGAGATTCGTTCCCTGGCAGAGATTATCGACCCTCCCGACGAGAATACCTGATCGAAGGAGACAGGCTGAAACGGGGGCCCCGCACCTGCAACGACCTCTGGGAATCAGCGTCCTGCACACTTAGAATAGACCCGGTTCAATGAACTGTTTTCGAAATGGATGCCATGGCAGATCGATCTTCCCGAGACATGTTTGATGACACCTCCAAAAATTGGGCGCGGGATGAGCCCCGATTGTTGTCAGACTGGACCGCGCGTCCCTTTCTGCTTCAGTGGTGTTCCTCCATCGGAAATCAAAGGGTTCTCGACCTCGGCTGTGGTGAGGGCTACTTCACCCGACAACTGGCACGCTCCGCTGACGAGCCCGCCGGGCACCTCGAAGGAATCGATATCAGCGCAGGAATGATCGAGCTCGCTGAGGCGAATGAGAAACAGAACCCGCTGGGAATCTCCTACTCGGTCGGCTGTGCCACTGACTTCAGCCCAGACCTCGAAGTCTACGATCTGATCACAGCAGTTTTTGTCTACAACTACACCACTGTTGAGCAAATGCACCAGTCCATGCAAAAGGTCCATGACCACCTGACTCCCGGAGGACACTTCATCTTTTCGCTGCCACACCCGGTCAACCCCTTCATGGACACGGGGACCGACAGTTTTCATTTCGACAAATCCGGTGGTTGGTTCAGCGGGCGTGACCAGACTTTTGAAGGTCGAATGGCCCAGAAAGATGGATCGGAAGTCTCGGTACGTTGCCTGCACAAGACTTTCCAGGATGTCCTCGACGGACTGCGGTCTGCAGGATTTGTGCACTTTCCGGATTTCCGTGAGCTCGCAGTCACCGAGGAGATGATCGCAGAGGATGCGGCCTTCTTCGGTCCTTTGGCAGACCTTCCGCTGCACATGGCCTTCAAAGTCAGGAGGTGACCCGATGAACTCTGCCCCCCACTCCCGTGAAGCATGGACCAATGCGGATCTTGCCCAGCGCACCGAGCACACCCTGGATTTCGATGAGGGCATCATCGAGGAGTTGCTGCAGTGGCGCAGGGATTGCCCGGAAGTCGTCGACGATGAAGTCACCCATGGTGCCGTGGCAGGGATGTCTCGTCTCGAGCAGTTGGCCCTTCAGACCCGGCAAGAGGTCTATCACGGCAGCGGCGTGGTTCGCGTCTCTGCACCTCCGGAAGCGCTGATCGACGATGATCTGTTGCGTCGCTACTACCTCGCCTTCGGGGTTCACCTCGGAACTCCGTTGGGCAACTACGGTCGCCTTTACGAAGTCAGGGACCGGGGCGGAGATTACACCAAGACGGCGATCCCCGTCAGTCAAACGAGAGCAGCCACCGGCCTGCATACCGATTCCAGCGCCGTCGATGTACTGCCCGATCTGGTCGGCCTGATCTGTATTCGCCCCGCACCCGAGGGCGGTGCCTCGCGCATCGCCTGCGCCCTCCTCGCCCACCAGAAACTTTCTCAACAATACCCTGAGCTGTGCCGCATTCTCGAAGAACCGCACTACCGCGACATTGTCACACCAGGAGCAGACCAGAGCCAACGGCTGCGCAATCGCTTCGCCGTCTTTGATGTCAGGGACGCATCCCGCGGGCCGATCTGCCGCTACATGCGCTTCTGGATCGAAAAGGGTTACGAAAAAGCGGAGATCAAACCGCATCCGCGATTACAGGAAGCCCTCGACTGCTTCGACGCCATCCTCGAAGAACCGGACTCGGTGGCGACCTTTACCCTCAAACGTGGAGAGATGCTGTGGGTCGATAACACGACGACGCTGCACGATCGCACCGCCTACGAGGACGATCCGGATGCTCCAAGATTGCTACTGCGTCAATGGGTGGTCGGCTAGAACCCTGTCGACTGATCGCCGGAGCGATCAAAACATCCAGGGACGATCAAAACATCCAGGGACGATCAAAACATCAACGTGGCACCCTCGTCACATTTCCCCTGGGTCAACGCCCGGGCATGGAGCCAATCCCAGAATCCCGCTCTCAGTGAAAGGGCCTTGCGCATCCCCTTGAGCAGATCCCTGCGCCCCTCAGCGGTTGCCGCGTAGTGACGGGAGATATTCATCAAGGTCTCCTGATGGTGATCATCCACTGCTGCGTGCAAGGGAAAGAAAACTGTCTCTGAAGCAGGCGCATCCAGTACTTCCAACGCTGGAAGAAAATGTTGGTACATCGTGCTGACCACATTCTCGGTGCCCAATCCGAGAGCACCCAGGGCTTCTGCAGTGGAACCACCCGAAAGAACGGCGAGGAACATTTCGCGCCAACACACGACTTCAACCGTATCTTCAGAGAGCGATGCCTGATCGGCACCGGCCGCGATACAGAAACGGCGGAAGAGCACCGGATGGGGAACCCCATCGATCCATTCCTTCTCGACGCCGATCTCCGCCAGTTCTTCCATCTCTTCGCTCTCGTAGATCCCCGATTCTTCCGTCAGGTTTTCCATGAGAGCAGTCCGATGTTCAGGCACTTCGAGTCGACCAATGACGGTAGTCAGATAGCGTGGAAAATGAGAGGAGTAGCCCAGATACTGCCTGGCAAAATCGGCAAGAGCCCACTTCATGTCGGGAAGTGATTTGTTTCGCAAGGCCAGAAGATAGGGGTGATGAACCGCCCTGTGAGAGGTCGCCTCAGCAGCGACATTTTCGAGGAAAGCATCCACTTCCTGAATTTCGCCGGCTGCCATGTGGGCACTTCTTCGTTCCTCGATTGCCTGCACAAAGTCGAAGAGCGCTTCCGAGTCATTCGAAAGGGATCGCAACAGATCGGGTCGCTCCGCTGCCACATAGGTGCAATCCTCCGCCGCCCTGACGGTGGCAGTTCGTGGTCGCCTTTCGACAAATGCCACTTCACCAAAAACATCGCCGGCAGAGATGGTGTCGACGACATCATCACCGTGAATGATTTCAACACTGCCTTTTTCCAGATAAAAGAGAGTCTCGTCGAAAACCCCCTCCTCTATCAGAACAGTTCCGGCAGAAGCTTCATTACGCGTTCCCACTTCACGGATCGCCTGGGTGGCTTTTTCATTCATCGTCATTTTTCACCTCTCATCCCCCTCCAATTTCCCTTCATCGGGAAAGTGGATCGTGTCGGACCGATCAATTGTTCTTCGATTTCACTCGACGATAAGGGTGGATCCAGCTGGCGAAGGCCTGGGGACTGCGACTCTGGACCCAAACCCGCCCCTGCCCTGAAAAACGCAGCATGATCTGGTCCCCGAAGAGGAATTGACGAATTTTGCGTCCGGTGGTCAATCGATAGTTGAGACTCGGATCCCAGGCTACGGCGAAGCCGTTGTCGACGGTGTAGTCACCCGGAACCTGCACCGAACTCTCCCACTCATCGTCGAAGAGGTCATCCACGTCCTGACCGACATTCTGTCCCGTCAGCTGCACCTGCTGGATATCCCCGTAGGCATTGAAGAAGAGGGTTCCGGTTCCGGAACACTTGAGGATGAAGAGACCCTCGTTGAAGAAACCTTTGAGTCCATCGAACTTGGCATCAATCTTGATATCACCGATAGAGGCCAGGTATGCACCCTTCTGCAGGAAAATCTCTTCGTCGTTCAATTCGAGAGCCACGATGGCCCCCGAAGGTCCGGGTGCCAAAGCGAGCCGAGAACCGGATTCCTCTGTGGTGTAGGTGTTCTGGAAAAAAGACTCTCCGCTGAGCAATGCACGCTTCAGACCTGAGAAGACTCCTCCACGGGTGGACGTCTCCATGTCAATGGAAGGGTCCATCCACGCCATTGCCCCCGCCTCGGAAGCGATGCTGTCACCGGGATCCAGTTCGACTTCGAGATAGGAGTAACCAGGTTGACATTCAATGCGGTATTTCATTGATCACTGCCTCTCCGGCAACAGCGGGCCGAGATTCGATCCAAACAGACTGGCATCGTGGGTTTGGACGATCACCTTGCCCTGCCCCTCGAACTTCATGACAAAGCCCTCACCCGAGAGAAAACTCTGGGTCCACGAACTGGCAGCTTTGGTGATTTTGTAATCGAGGGTTTTCTCGTAGGCGATCAGGTGACCGGTATCGAGAGTCAACTCTCCATCGACTTCCAGTTCATGCAGAGCACCGAAACCACCGACCAGAGCAGTCCCGACTCCGGAAACCTCGAGGAAGAACATTCCCTCGCCACTGAAGACACTGCCGAATCCCTGAAACTTGGATTCCATTTCCACATCGTCACCACCGGCAGCGATGAAGGAGCCTCCCGAACAGACCCAGGTGGTCGATCCATCAAGGTTGACGGTCTTCATTTCGCCGGGCAGAACCGGCGCCAATCCGACCTCACCCGTTTCACCGGGTCCCACCTTGTAGGTGCTGACAAAGAAGGACTCACCACTGAAGAGGCGCTTGATTCCGCCCATGATGCCGCTCTTTCCGCGGCTGCGAGTCGATACATCCATGTCAACGTTGCCAGAAGCACGCACCATCGCTCCTGACTCGCTGAAAAATTCCTCGCCATGCTCAAACTCGACGAGAGCAGACTGAAAAGCTCCGGTTTCGAGAATGTTGAATTTCATCGATCCCCCTAAGCTCTCAAGAACGGGGTGATCCACCCCGCCGTCCCCGCCAGATGACGGGTCTGCAGCCAAATGCGTCCTCGACCACTAAATCTCATGACCAATCCTTCACCGGAGAAGAGCGTGCTCTTGAGCCCACCTGCACCCTTGAGGCTCCAGTCGAGGGTGTTCTCCCAGGCAAGGACATGACCGTTATCAACGATCAGTTCCCCATCCAGCTCCTTCTCGACCACTGCCCCATAGGCACCAAAGAAGATCTCTCCTGATCCGGAGGCTTCGATGAAGAAAGCGCCCTTGCCGCTGAAGAAGGCCTTGAACCCACCGAATCGGGTCCGCAGATTCACACCCTGGGTGCAGGCCGTGAAAGATCCGCCCGCAATCAGCATTCCTTCGGAAGTGATCGGCATCTGTACCAGTGTTCCGGCCACCATGTGGGAAAACGCCACCTGAGAGGGACCGATCGCCTTGTACTCGTTGACAAACATCGAAGTCCCGCCGAGCACTTTTCGAATGAGGGACTTGCCAAGGCCTCCCATCAGACGGGCCTTGAAGGACACTGGACCCCGAAGCCAGTTCATCGCCCCGGAAGCGGCATGAAATGAATCCCCGGATTCCAGCTGGGCCACGGCCTCCCCAAATTCAGGATTACCCTTAATCTCAAATTCCATCGATTTACCCCTTCTGGATTCATCACCAGGACAATCAAAGTCGAGCACGCCCCCAGATGCAAATCAAGCCCCGGAACTCCAGAGAGCTCCAAGGCTTGATTTGCTTCACCGATTCAACTCTGTATTACTTAGAACCGATTTCACCGCAATAACAGGCAGAGGTGGGCTGGACGTCAGCATGTTTCCATGCCTCACTAAATGAACCACGGGTGATCGCGGCTTCCTCCATGCGACCTTGTCCCTCCAAGGCATTCATCAAACCAATCAGTGCCCAGCCATTGGCTGGATAATGTTTCAGATCCTTGAGAAAGACCTTTTCCGCTTCCTCGAACTTGCCGGCTGTATTCAGCAATGCCCCAAGAGGATGGCGCGCCGGAACAGGCCAGGAAGGCGGTTCCGAATACTCCAGTTGATCTTCCAGATCCACCGCTTCTCGAAGCTTGGCGAGGGCTTCTTCGCGACTTCCCTCCTTAAAGAGAATCTCCCCTTCGAGAACCCTGCGGCCCACTGCGAAAACCTCATCACATGGACTGCTTCCCATGGTGAAATCTTCGGGGATCTGCTGAATCGCCTCATCTAATTTCGCCAGCTCAAGACGAGCCTCTTCGAATCGATCCGTGTTTGCAAAAGCGACCCCTCGCGCATAATGAAGGACTGCTCTGGAAACAAAACGCCACTCTGGCGGCATCGGCTTATCAAGGATTTCCTCCCACTTACCGAAGCGGACCAGGACGTGATATTCAGAAGCCGCCCAGCTATCACTGAAAGAGGCGAATTGCATGAAGAGCTCAGAGGGTGCCTCTTTGGCGATAGCAGAGGTCACCTCAATGCATTCGCGACTTCTTCCCAGCATCAATGTGGCGTAGCCGAGGAAATGTCGATTGTGCATTCCATAAAAATAGTAATCGGTCGGGCCTCCGTTACGCTCAAACCAGAGATCATCCAGAGCAACCGCATCTCTGTTACAGTCTGCGGATTCTGCATAGCGCCCTGTGTTCATCCAGATATGAGAAGGCATATGGACCATATGACCTGCTCCAGGAATCAGGCCTAATAGTCGATCCGCAACTCTCTCAGCCATTTCAGGAGTTTGAGAAGACTCCATGATATGAATGTAGAGATGGCAAGCCCCGGGATGATAGGGATCCCGATCGAGCACACCTTCAACAATCTCTTTAAACTGAAGTGTTCTTTCTTGCGGTTCTCCTTCAAGACTCCAGTAACTCCACGGCTGCAGCAACATCATCGATTCTGCGGCAAGGACTGCGACATCCGGATCCAGTGGAAACTTTTCATGGGCCGCCAAAATCGCATCACAATATGCAGAATTCACTTCCGAGAGGTCCTCAGGCATCGGCCACGCATAACGATGTTGCCCAGCAGCAATGATCGCCTGATTCGGCAGTGATTCACGATCTGCAAATTCTGCAGCCTTTTTGCTCGCTGAATAACACCAGTCAGCAAAAGGCCCCGGCAAGATCATTGGGACGTTAATATTCGGGCCAGAACAATGAGCAATCCCCCACCACGCCATGGCAAATTCAGGATCTTCTATCGTTGCCTGGTAGAAGGATCGGATGGCACCATTGAAGTTGAAGGACAGCATCAAATTGTAACCCTGATCAAACCAACGACGTGCCTCCTCCGAATCGGTAACGACATCTCGACGGAAGTCTCCAAGATTTTCCAGGATCATTGGTGGAGCAGGAAGATTAACTGGAAGCTGAGCCGGTTCCTGATTCGAAGTAACAGGTGACAAAAGGGAAATCCCCAAGATGAACCAAAGCATGAATTTCTCTTTCTTTCACAGTAAAAATGCGGCCCCCGATCTCACAGCAGAGACGAGAGTCGAGGAAATTAGAAACGTGAATTCCCGGTATGTCGAGGGCAATTGGGACCTGAAATCTTGCCGGATTCAAAAAACAGCCTTTTTTTCAATCGACGATAAAATGGGCTCATTCTGCCCAAGGGCCTATTACGTAGAATATTCACTCACTTTATTTCCCAATCGGTTTGACCCACCCCCCATCGATTCGTTGTAATCGTCATTAATGAAGAGATTCAGAGGTCAACGCCTGATTCCTGAGATTGGATATTCCATGAACACCAGTAATACGACCATGGCCTCCTCGGACCCATCCGGAACTCCTGCTGAGACTGCGAATACACGGGGTCCGATCATCTGGTCGAATGCACTATTCCTCAGCCTGAGTCCGATTCTCACTGCTCTTTCCATCCCAGCCTACATTTACGTTTCAGGTCACCACTGGTCTTTGACCACCACGGCAATCTTGCTGTGGATCTGTGCCGGGATGGGAATCACAGTCGGTTACCACCGACTCTTTGCCCATCGCTCCTACGAGGCCCATTTCGTCTGGAGATTTCTGGCTCTGGTGGCAGGGGCCTCCGCCCTTCAAAACAGCGCACTCGTCTGGTCCGCTTCACACCGCCGACATCACAAACACACTGATCATCACGATGACCCCTATGATGCCACTAAAGGATTCTGGTGGTCTCACATGCGGTGGATTTTTCATGAGAATGAAAATGTACACGACTACAGTAATACTCCCGACCTCGCCGCAGATCGCCTCGTCATGTGGCAGCACCGTAATTACTGGTGGATCGCACTGACCGTGAATGTCCTGCTGCCACTTGGTCTGGGATTCCTGATCGGTCGCCCATTAGGAATGTTGCTTTTTGCAGGCTTGGCGAGAGTCGTCTTTACGCATCAAGCGACTTTCAGTATCAACAGTCTTTGTCATATGATCGGCAACCAACCGTGGTCTAAAAGTAACACTTCCAAAGACTCCTGGTTTTGTGCACTCATCACCTTTGGTGAGGGCTATCACAACTTCCACCATACCTTTCCTGCAGATTACCGAAACGGTCTCAAGTGGTACCACTTCGACCCCTCAAAATGGTTGATCTGGAGTGGCAACCATCTGGGATTAACCAGTAACCTGAAGCGAACGGAAGCTCCGATACGCTGGAAGAAGCGCCTCGAACGACAGTTAGAGGTTTATCATGACAGACTCGCAGAAACTCTTCCTGAAGTGCACGGAGAGTGGCGCATGCGAGTTGAGGCCGCGAGTCAACAAGTTGAGGAAACCCTCAGCCATTGGAATGAACAGGTACGAAAGTATCGTCGTGCCGTCAAAAAAGGAGAAGTGAGCGAATCTCTTCGCCAAAAAGTGACCGAGGCCCAAAAAGCCTGGCACCACTCCTGGAAAGAGTTCCTCGCTCTGCGAAACACGATGCCGATTCCCGCATGAAAAGCTGGCGATTCCACCTCTGTGCGATAGTGGTTGCGGTTCTCAGCCTTCTGGGCTGCTCCCTGATCGAAACGGGTTCAGAAGAAATATCCGCTCGTTCGCTCTTTAACGGTCAGGATCTCAGCGGCTGGCACACCGACATCCCCGCCGCCGATTCGGGAGATCCGGTCCCGGCTTCCTTCTCCGTCCAGGATGGTCTGTTGATCAGCCACGGCTCCCCCGGGGGACATCTGATCACCGACGAGGAGTATTCCAACTACACCCTGACCATCGAATACCGCTGGGCGGGAGACCCGGGAAACTGCGGAATCCTCGTTCACGCCTCGACCCCAAGACGTCTTTACGGCATGTTCCCCCAATCCATCGAGTGCCAGATGTATCACGGCAACGCCGGTGATTTCTGGTGTATCGGTGAAGACATCACCGTCGACAATATGGAACAGCGCCGCGGACCCAGGGAACGCTGGGGAGTGGAAGAAGG
>NZJA01000094.1 GCA_002691835.1 Planctomycetota bacterium | reverse complement strand
GGGGGGGGGCCGGTCGATGAAGCGACGCGTGATCTGCTCGTCGAAATGTCTTCCTTTGCTGCCCTCGGTACCGTCGCGGATGTCGTTCCCCTCACAGGAGAGAACCGCATCCTTGTCCGTCATGGACTTAAAATTTTGAGATCGACCCGTCGTCCGGGCCTTGAAGCATTGATGGATCTGTGTGGGATCGATCGAACTCACATCTCTTCCATCGATATCGGTTTCCGTATCGCCCCGCATCTCAATGCTGCAGGCCGCATCGCAGATGCATCTTCTGCTCTCGAGCTTCTGACCACTCGGGAAGCTCATCGGGGCCAGGAATTGGCCCGTGAGATGGCCACCTACAATCGTCGTCGCAAAGAGATCGAGGATGAGATGGTCGAAGCGTGCGTCGAAGAGGTGGAATCCGGAAAGCACCCTGCAGAGGGACCGCTGATCTTCGCACGAGAGGGCTGGCATACCGGTGTGGCCGGGATCGTTGCCAGCCGTATCAGTGAACGCCAAGGAAGACCGACCTGGATCTTGTGTATCGATGGTGATGAAGCTCGTGGATCGGGACGGGGCTTTCCGGAGTGGTCATTGGCGGAGATGTATCCGCTCATGGAGCCCATCGTCAAAAAAGTCGGCGGTCACGCCGCGGCCGGTGGAACGACGGTGGCTGTGGATCAGTTGGATACTTTGAGATCAACCTTGCTGCAAAGTGAGGCAGATCGCCTCGAAGAACGAGCCGTTCCCCCCCGTTACTTTGATGGGGTCCTGAAAGCGTCCGATCTGAACCTGGAGTTGGCCGCGCATTTAGATCTCTTGGCTCCCTTTGGTGAGGGAAATCGGGAACCGATCTTTCGGGTGGAAGGATTGCGCCTCGATGGTCAGCCGCGTCTGGTCGGGGAAACTCAATCCCATATTCAGGCTCACTTCCGTGGCGAAGGGGTCAGGATTCCAGCGATCTGGTTCAGGGCTGCCGGGCGAGCTCACGAATTGACTCGTGGGGGAGAAGTGGTGCTGATGGCCAAAATTGGGATCAATGATTTCCGTGGGCGACACCTGCAACTTCAGGTGGTCGATTGTCTCGACGAGTAAATCGGTCGATCTCCAAATTCTTCGGAGAAGTCGGGGCTTCTTTTGGTGACCAATTTCGTCACTTTGACACATCCTGTCTTCAGGAAGTGACACTCTTCGTCACATCTTCCCTGGAGCGTCGGAACGATGACGCGGTCGCCCCTCCGGCTGTGGGGTTATAAGCCATTATTTTGCAATAACTTAAGACGAATTTTTCATTCTGGGCACAGTCTGGCCCGGTCCTTGCCAATGTCTTCCCGTAACGCGGATCGGGCTTCGGAGCAAAGCCCTGCCACGTTGATCGGGCCAGGTGGTCCCATCATTTTGATTTTCAACACGCTCCGGGACAGTCATGGGAGGAAAAACCATGAAAAATGTGAACAAGACCAACAACGAGGGATTCACCCTGATTGAACTGATGATCGTCGTGGCCATTATTGCCATCATTGCTGCGATCGCGATTCCGAATCTTTTGAACGCCAAGATGGCCGGCAACGAAGCCGCTGCTGTTTCGAGTTTGCGCACTCTCAGTACTGTGTGTGAGCAGTCTCGTAACCGTGACCTGGCGGGTGCTTACCCGACCGACCTTGCTGAGTTGGGCACTGAGAACTATATCGACGCCACTTTTGCGGCTGCCGATGACTCGCTCACTCTGAAGAGTGGTTACTACTTCACCTACTCCGTCAGCGGTTCCACTTGGGACTGCGTAGCCAGCCCGGGAACTCCCGGTACTGACGGAGGTCTTTACTTCCGTGTCAGCGAGACCGGAGTGATTGAGAAGAGTGCCGATTCGACCACCTGGGTTCCGATCCAGTAACCAAGACCTGTCTCGGAGATCGGGGAGGGACTGCAGGGCAGTTCCTCCCCTTCTCTCCATCTTCAGATTCGATCAACGTATTCAGGGATGAGGAAGATATCATGAAGAGATTAGAGAACGGTTTCACACTACTCGAGTTAATGATCGTGATTGCGGTCTTGGGAATCATCGCTGGTATTGCGATTCCCAATCTTCTGATCAGTATGAATGGTGGACGCGAAGCCGCTGCTATCGGCTCCATGAGGACGCTGTCGACTGCTGCAGAACAATACCGCCTTCGTCAGGGAAGTTATCCGACGACTCTGCAAGATCTTGCGGCTGTTGATCCTGCTCTGGTTGATTCGGAGTTGGCCAATGGTTTGAGAAATGGCTACAACTTCGAGCTTTCGGGTCAGCAGAGTACTTTTGAATGCAATGCCGACCCGGTCTCAGCAAATGGGACGCGTTTTTTCTATGTCGACGAAACTGGCGTGATTCGCCAGTCCGCTTCCGGAGCTGCAGGACCCACCGACAACCCCGTCGGCTAGGTTTGGAGGAGCCGCAGAGTTTTGCGGCTCCGTTGACTCGCCGGGGTGGGGGTCTACGATGCTTTCGGGTCACAAGAGGTGACCCGGGAAGGATCTGCATGTCCTCTGATCATCCGGTATCACTGTCTGACTTCGGAGCCCGCCGCGAGCACCATGGGGTCGATCCCCGTGGGGATCAGCCGGCCCGTGGTCGTCTGGCTCCCAGTATTCTTTCCTCCGACTTCAGTCGCCTGGCCCGAGACGTGGATCACGTGATCGAGGCTGGAGCGGACTGGATCCATGTCGATGTCATGGATGGCCATTTCGTTCCCAATCTGACCATTGGCGCACCGGTGGTCAAATCCTTGCGTCAGGCCACGGATGGTTTTCTCGATGTTCATTTGATGATTGATGAACCCGACCGCTACATGAGTGATTTCATCGATGCTGGATCAGATATGGTCACTTTTCACATCGAGACAGGAAAAGATCCAAGGCCGATTCTCGATCAGTTACACCAGGCAGGAAGACTCGGAGGACTGGCGATTCGTCCGCTGACTCCGGTGGAAGAGATTCTCCCTTATGTTTCCGAGTGTGACATGGTTCTCGTCATGACGGTTGAACCCGGTTTTGGAGGCCAATCTTTTATGGTTGAGCCGTTGAAAAAAATCGCAGCGATTCGAGAGGTTGCCGCACCGGGCCTCGAAGTTCAGGTCGATGGCGGGATCACGGTTGAGACACTGCCAGAAGCGAGAGATGCCGGAGCAAATGTATTTGTCGCCGGAAGTGCAGTCTTCAAAGGAGACGATGTCACCGCAAATGTCGTAGCACTCAAGGAAGTGATCTGTGAGGGGAGACCGACGGTATGAGTGATTCAGCACGTTCGGAGAATCGTCCTTCTCGTCGTCGGGATATGCCAGGAGGGCTTTGGACTCGCTGCCCCGGTTGCACCAAGATGATCTACAAGAATTTGGTGGTGGAGCGGGGTAACGTTTGTCCCGAGTGTGACTACCACTTCCAGATTTCTAGCGATGAGCGCATTCGCAATCTCTGTGATCCAGACACCTTTGTTGAGTTTTTGGCGGATCTTTCACCGGCTGACCCCCTCGGTTTTGTCGCCCGCAGATCTTATGAAGAGCGGGTTCGCGAGACTCGGGAAAAAACCGGACTCAAGGAAGCTTGTATCGTTGGACGTGCAGAGATCGGTGAAGTTCCTGTGGTGATCGGAGTCAGTGATTCCCGATTCCTGATGGGATCGATGGGATCCGTGGTTGGACAGAAGATTGCACAAAGCATCGAATTTGCTCGGGAGGAAGGACGCCCCTTTATTTTCGTTAGCGGATCAGGGGGTGGAGCGCGCATGGACGAGGGCATGTTCTCGTTGATGCAGATGGCCAAAACTTCTGCAGCGATTCAGCGACTGCACGAAGCGGGAGGGCTTTTCATCAGCATTCTGACCAACCCGACGATGGGGGGAGCGATGGCAAGTTTCGCAGCTCTCGGCGACGTGATCCTTGCTGAGCCAAAGGCCCTGATCGGCTTCGCAGGTCCTACGGTGATCAAGCAGACCATCAACGCGGATCTACCTGAAGGATTCCAGTCTTCAGAATTCAATCTCGATCATGGGTTTATTGATCAGGTGGTCGACCGTCAGGAGATGCGTAGCACCCTGATTCGTTTGTTGGCCTATTTTTGCCAAGAAGTCTGATTCCTGAGCCGAATTCGCGTTTTTTCTCAAGTTTTGCGGTTTCCTGACCGAAGTATGGTTCATGGGCAATAGAGTGCCCGCCAGCAGAAGGGGAAACCGACATGCAACGCCAAAGAATACTCGTCATGGGACTCGACCGGGATGCTGCTTACGCCATCCGAAACATCTTTGAGTTTGAGCGTCATGATATCGACGTCTGTACCGAACTCGAGATGGCGAGAGAAGTTCTCGTGGAGCGAAGCTACAGTCTTTTGATTGTCGATGCCCGCGTCTGCATGAACGAAGAGTTCGATCTGGTCGACTTCCAGTTGGATCGGGGGCTGAACGCACCGCTCATCGTCCTCGGGAGTGAAAACACCGGACTCCGCCGCAGTCTCCGAAGCCGTCAGGGTCTGGAAGTGATCCATGTCGACCTGGATGGTCACCAATTGCTCGAGACGGTCAATACCTGGAGTGAGCGGGAAACCACCGAAGTCAGCGGCTGATCCTGCTGTCGGTCGACGACAAGAATGATAGAATAGCCTCCGGACGCACTGATGTGCCCGGAGGTTTTTTGATGTCCTATCTACAGCGGTTCCGCGATATGGAAGCCCAAGGAGTCGATATACTGGCGCTTCTCGCCGGAGATCAGACTCTCGATGACTCTCGTCTTGAGATTCTCTCAAGGCTGCTCGGTCCTCTCGAACAGGACTACCATGCAGATCTCCTCGAATTATTGACCCATGAACGCCATGACCCTGAGCGCGCCAGAGATCTTTGGCGGGGGATCGTCCAACACAAGAAAGAGATGGAGCGGGCTCTCGGCCGGACGGTGGGAGTCAGGGTGGCTGCTGCCGATTACCTGATTCACGATCGCCAGGTTCTGGAAGCCCCGCGACTGATCTCCAGAGAACCCCTGACTGAGATGCTCAAACAGGTCACTCTGGATCCTTTGACCCAATTACCCAATCGTCGACAGCTGGATGAGATCCTTCGACGGGAACTGAAGCGCGCTCGCCGCTATGGCGGCAAGTTCACGGTATTGATGATCGATCTGGATCTCTTTAAATCCATCAATGACGGCCATGGTCATATCGCCGGTGATATGGTTCTGCAGGAAGTATCACAAAGATTGGCAGCGGCTATTCGTGAGACAGACACCTTGGGTCGTTGGGGGGGCGATGAATGGTTGATGGTGTTGCCGGAAACTGCACCGGAAGATGCTCTGATTCTGACACGAAGATTGCGCAAGGATGTTCGTGAAAAAGCGGTGATTCTGGGCGACGGAACTGCGATTCATACAAGTCTCTCTATCGGTCTTAGCGGATATCCTGGGCAAGGCCGGACGATTCAGGACCTGGTGTCTGAAGCGAGTGAGGCGTTACGCAGTGCCAAGGGAGCGGGCCGTGATGCTGAAGGTTATCTGCCCGTCAAGGATACTCCAGATCCATCTCAGTCGGGTTCGGTGACTGATTAGCCTTCACGATTTCGCCCTGTTATCATCTCTCCCAATTGTCAGGCCCGCAGATCAGGAGTCAGGGATGAAGTCTGGTGGATTGAGAAATTTCATACTGTTAAGTTTGCTGTTTTTGTGCTCCTGCAATGCCGAACTGTATTCCAAGGGTTTCGGAACGATGGAAATCGGCCCGAATCAGCCAGCCTGGAAACAAAATCTGGGGAGAGACCGAGTCCTGTCCTACGAAAAAGGGGTCCTGAAGCTGGATGCGAAACGGATCCGCCATACCCAGAGTGAGGTCAATCAACAGGTCAGGTATGAATACACCAATGAAGAAGTTGATATTTATGTCGATGGATTTTTGGTCTTCCGAAGCGAGATCGAAGATTAGAATTTCTATTTTGAAAGGCTTGAAGATTCAGTTCATGCCTTGCATTTGTGGTAAGGGGAGCAACCGGTGATCCGGGTGATTCTGCAGGTTTTCAAAAACTACCTCTTTCAGAAAAGTGTCAGTCCCAAAGATTGGGTCCGATACTTTTTTACAAGCAAGGGGCAGTTGATCCAGATCCGCATCAATGGGATTCCGGTGTGGATTCGCAAGGGGAGTCCTGATCTCTATGTTGCGATGGGGTGTCTGTATGGAGAGTTTGAAATTCTTCGCAGAGCCTGTCCCGCAGATTACGACGGTGTCATCGTTGATGCGGGAGGATATACAGGCCTTTCCGCACTCGCATTGAGAAGACTTTTTCCCGAAGCACAGATCATCGTCATTGAACCCGCCCTTGAGAATCTGGATCTGCTGAAGAAAAATCTGTCGACGATGGATAACCTTCGCATCGTTCATGGGGCATTGGTCGGTCGGGACAAGGGACCGGTCCAGTTGAAAAATCGGGGAACCGGTGAGTGGGGATTTACCGCCGTTGATCGCCCACTCGACAACGCAGATGCGCCGACGATGCACTCGGTCCCGGCGGTCACTCTGGGATCTCTGGGGCTGAAACCTTCGGAAATCGGCATTCTGAAATTGGACATCGAAGGTGGGGAATTCGATCTGTTTTCCCACGATCGCGAATCACTGAATCAGGTGGGGGTGGTCTATGCAGAACTCCATGACCGGATCATCACCGGGTGCAGTGACCTCTTTTTCGAATATTCCGAGGAGAGAACCCTGATCAAATGTGCCGGAGAAAAGTTTTTGTCGGTCAAGGAAGCTGAGGCTGTCCGCGGATAGCCCAGAGTTTTCCTGTTGATCATGATTGAGGCTACTTGGGCAAGACCGATCGATATTTGGCGGGGACAGCAGACCTGTTGACCCATAGATTTGCCGAATCAGACCAGCTGATCAGTGCCCACTTCGGAGAGCGCTTCAGGTTCATTTCCAGCGATCGTCGTCCGGGTTTTCCGGGGTGAACCAGAATCGCTGAGGCTTTCTCTGTCAGTGTTTTCCTGAGTTCCTCATTTTCACCGCGTAATGCCGCTTCGTGCGCAAGGAAAAACTCGGGGGTATAGACCGTGTTGCGGGAATCCATCGTCGGTTGCAGTCTCCCCCCAGAGAGGTAACTGGCAAATCCGCCAAATTCATATTCACACAGGAGGACACCTGAGACTTCCCATTGATTCACGAGAGTCTCGAGGGGGATGACCGGAGTCTGGGGTGACCAGCCGCTACCGATCGATCGCCAGCGCCATTGCCCCTGAGCATCGATGCCGGCGGGGTAGCCCTGGAAGCAGAGCAGGAGCAGCAGAGCAACCGGGAATGCCAGTGCAGCCTTCTGGAGCAGGGGGGAGATTCTCCAATTCAGAGTGGCCCAAAGAACCCCGATCAACGGAACCCAAAGCAGGGAAGCCAGCGCCAGATGTCTCAGCTGGCGTGAGGCGAGAAGGGTTGCGGTCATGGCTGCCAGCAGGGAAAGGGCGAAACCGGGTCGCTTCAGCAGTCCGCGCAGGCCGCTGTTTTCTGTTCCCCAACCTTGCAGGACACTTCCCAACACTGCCAGAGTGAGAAGCACGATGCCGCTGATCGCCGCAGGGGTCG
>NZJA01000093.1 GCA_002691835.1 Planctomycetota bacterium | reverse complement strand
CATCTCGAAGGCCCTTTTCTATCTCCTGAAAGAAGAGGGGCTTTGCCGGAGTCGGGAGTTCTTGAGTGGGATGATGAACTGATGAATCGTTTGCTCGAAGCTGCGGGTGGAAGACTAAGGGTGATGACCTTTGCTCCAGAGAGAGTTCCTCTCGAAGCTCAGAAAAAGTTTTCAA
This sequence comes from Planctomycetota bacterium, assembly GCA_002691835.1. The sequence continues at coordinate 16,840 of NZJA01000093.1, read as the reverse complement.
CCGTCGGAGTGAGGGGATCGATCGGTCATACCTGCGCCACTGCTGAGCAGACTGCCGCGGCGATCGACGCAGGCGCACGCCGGTGCACCCATTTATGTAATGCGATGCCAGCCATGCATCACCGTGACCTTGGACCCGTCGGAACTCTTCTTCTTGATGGAAGAGTTCGGTGCGAAATGATCCTCGATGGCCATCACCTCTCTGACGATCTCGTTCGCCTTGCTCTAAAACTCAAGGGGCCAGAAGGATTGATCGCAGTTAGCGATGCGATGCCTTTGGCAGGGATGGGGATCTCTTCAGGAGTATTTTGTGGTCAAGAAGTATGTTCTGATGGTGAGAGAGCCACGCTTTCGGATGGAACACTCGCCGGTAGCGTCACCTTGTTACCAGAGGCATTATCAAGAACAGCAAAAGCATTGAGTCTGGACCCTGTGAGTCTCCAATGCATGGGCTCGCAGAACGCTGCTGAGGACCTTGGTCTTCCGCGGCGAGGAAGCCTCAGGACTGACTACCGAGCAGACCTTGTCATTCACGGCGAAACAGGAATCGAAGCTGTTCTGCGAGGGGGTCAGTCTGTGGCCGATGCCGATGGCCCCCGATTGCCGACAACTGTCGAACGGGTTCACTAGGTTTGGAAGGTGGAGAAATGACCCCTCTTGAGATTCAGGAAGTGTTGGCACGAATCGCTCCACGCGGTACATGGTGCTCCCTCCGTTGGGTTGAAAATCACAACGAAAACCTCACCATTCGAGATGACATGCTGTTACCGCCGTCGGCAACGACAGATCGCGGAGCGATGATCACAGTGGTCTCAGGTGAAGGTCAGGGAATGTCTGCGACCAGTGATCTCTCGGTAGGCGGTCTCTACCAAGCCGCAAGGGTTGCTCTGGATTGGGCTCAAGCAGTCAATGATCGAGGTGTCGTCGATTTTTCCAAAGCCCCGCGTCCTATGAAATCGGGAACTTGGAATCATTCGATTCTTCAGCCCTGGGAAGATGTGAATCCCGCTGAGTTGATCGACAGATTGAGATCCGCATGCTTGTCGATGGGGGGCGATGAACGCATCGTTCAACGTGTTGCGAGCCTTTCCCGTTCGAAGACCGAAACCACCCTCGTGACAACAGATGGTGTCATCATCGAGCAGTCGCATGATCGCCTGATTCCCTGGCTGCAGGTTCTTGCTTCGGATGGGTCAGATGTGCAGTCGAAAAGTAATGGCGGGCGCAGCGATGCTCAGTTAGGTGGGATCGAGGTTCTGGATCAAATCGGATTTGATCAACTCGGCCATGGTATCCGTGAAGATGCGATTGAGACTTTACTCGCCCCAGTTTGTCCAAATGGAGTCATGGATGCGGTCATTGGTCCAGCTCAGATGGTTCTTCAGGTCCATGAGTCGATTGGCCATGCCCTCGAACTCGACCGGATTCTGGGTGACGAACGAAATTATGCAGGAACGAGTTTTGTCAAAGACAGTGATTTGGGATCTTTGCGTTGGGGACCTGAAATACTCGATGTTGTCATCGATCCTGGAGTTGACGGTGAAGTTTGCAGCACAGGGTTTGACGATGAGGGCTTAGAGGCTGAGAAGGTGAGCCTGATCGATAAGGGGCTTCTCGTCCGAGGCATTGGAGGGTCCCTGAGTGCGCAACGTTTAGACAATCCAGAAGCGGCGATGGCCGTTACTCGTGCGTGCTCCTGGAACCGTCCGCCAATCGATCGCATGGCCAATCTAAATGTTGAACCAGGGGATACTTCCATGAGCGAGCTCATTGGCGGAATCGAAAACGGAATCTGGCTCGATGTCAATTCGTCATGGTCGATCGATGATCGCCGTTGGAAATTTCAATTCGGTGTGGAAGATGCTCGCTTGATTGAAAATGGAGAGCTGACAACAAGAGTAAAGGATGCCGGATACCGGAGTACGACGATCCCATTCTGGAACTCCCTGGATGCTGTTGGAGACCGGGATACCTGGCAGGTCAGGGGGACTCCCAACTGTGGCAAGGGCGAACCGAACCAGATGGTTTTCGTCGGTCACGCCATGCCTGCCTGCAGATTCAGAGGACTTGAAGTCTTCGGAAGGGAGGGGTAATGCAGTCTTGGTTTTTTGATCTCGCAGATTACTCCGAGACACAGCTAACCTCGGGTGAAGAAATCATCTTGTCCTTGGCTGGTGAAAAGACCGGCTTCTCAAGAATCTCAGCGGGAAAAGTTCGTCAGGCTGGATCTATCGAACAACGAATGGTCGAGTTGGCGTTGCGTTCATCCGGCCGAGAGTCCCGAATGAATTTGATGCTCTCGGGCAATATGGAGAGTGATCGATCGCCCATTAGAAATGCGATCGACCGGTTGTCGAAAACTCTTAAAACGATTCCCGAAGATCCGCATCTTCCTCCACTTCCCAATTCGGGAAGTGGCGAGAGCCGTGCCGAAGGGCGATTACCTCACAAGTCAGAATTGATTCAATCTCTTGCGGGTGAAATTTCTGGGGCAGAGTCCTGCGGAATCGCAATGACAGGAATGTTGTATCGAGGAGTGGCCACATCGAATGCGGTAAGGCGTTGGTACGAATCACCTTTGACGGTGATCGACGGATCGATGCATCTGTCTGATTCTCCGGGGGCTTCCAAATGGGGCTGGTCCGGTTGCGATTGGCATGAGGAAGAAGTGCAAGTTCGCAGAGATCGGGCTCGTCAATCTCTGGAGTTGCTCTCACGTCCACTCGATACCCCCAAAGCGGGCGAGTACAAGGCGTGGCTGGAACCTGCAGCTCTTCGGGATTTGTTTGGTCCGCTCCTCTGGAATGGGGCATTTTCTGCAAGAGCGATTGAAAAAGGCTCGAGCCCGTTTGCTCCGCTGTATTCAGGGAGAAACTTGGATCCCAGAGTTCATATCTCCGAGAGACCGATTTCTGTTGGAGCCCCGGGTTTTGGATCTCACGGATTTGCAATCCCGGAGAGTATCCCGCTGATTTCAGGAGGTAGGGGTGCCGATCGCCTCACGAGCCCCAGAACTGCAAAAGAATTTGGTTTGAGCACCAATGGTGTGAATGGCCCGGAAACTCCCTCTGCTCTTGAAATGAAACCGGGAGAATTCGATCCGGCAAGCGCATTCGAAGCGGTAGGAGATGGGCTTTGGCTCTCTCATGTCCATTACTGCAATATGGCAGCAAGAGAAGGCGCAAGGGTGACAGGAGTGACTCGGTGGGTCGCTTTGAGGGTCCGAGACGGGCAACCTGTGGCTCCAGTCGGTACTGTTCGCATCGATGATTCAGTCATGAGGCTACTGGGTGAAGGTCTTGTAGAGCTCGGTCAAGAAATCGAGCTGCTACCGGATAACCATACCTACGGCAGTCGTCACCCGAGGGGTGCCTCTCTGCCAGGTATTCTGGTCGACGGACTTCGTGTTGTTGCCTGAACGATTAGATTCGGAATGAATCGTTGAGACGACTCAAGACACCTGCAGCAGGTCGTAAATCCCCTTGTTCCTGCTGAACGAGGGGCTCCTTTGTGATTCCAGTTGCGGCAGTCAATGAAGGCTGTTCAGTATCGACGTGAATCAGGCCAGTGAGGATTTCTCCTCGATCTCTGGTCTCTTGTAATGCTTTTCTCGAAGAGTTGATCTCGGCGGGATTGTGATCGTTCTCCAATTTCCTGAGGACCAGTTTCGATCCGTCATGCAGAACTACTTCCTGTAGTTCTCCCTCCTCGTATTCAATGTCGATTTGCTCTTTTGGAGCGATGAAGAAAGGATCATGGTAGGTCACACCATGTTCTTTTTGATGAGTATAAGATTTGGTGGAACCTTCATGGTTATTGAAAGTCACACATGGCGAAATCACATCGATGAATGCAAGACCATCAAATGCAAAAGCCGCTTTCAGAATGGGGACCAGTTGTTTCTTGTCGCCACTGAATGATCTTGCGACGAAGGGAGCGCCGAGCTCCAGTGCAAGACCACACAGGTCGATCGATTCTTCACGCGGAAATTTCCCTCGTTTCGAAGGACTTAGGCGATCTGCGGTTGCAGAAAACTGTCCCTTTGTCAGGCCATATACGCCGTTGTTTTCGACGATGTAGACCATCCTGGGATTCCTGCGAATCATGTGAACGAATTGTCCCATTCCAATGCTGGCAGAGTCACCATCTCCACTGACCCCGATGGGATTCATGTCAGTATTCGCAAGGTGTGCTCCTGTAGCAAAACTGGGCATCCTGCCATGAGTGGAGTTAAGCCCCATCGATTGGCCAAGAAAGTAGGCGGGGGTTTTTGAGCTGCAGCCGATGCCGCTCATCTTGATCACGCTTCGGCCATCCACTCCAAGGTCGTAGCAGGCCTGAATGATCGCCTCAGAAATTCGATCATGGCCGCAACCTTTGCACATGGTCGACGCACCTGCTTTGTAATCTCCCTTTGCCAAACCTAATTTGTTGACTGCGGGTGCCTTTTCTTCGCTCATCGGGCCTCCACTTCAGAAGCACTGTTCAAGGCTTCGCTGACAAAATTGGCGGAGAGAGGAAGCCCCCCGTAGTAAGTCTTCGAGATGATTCGCCCAGCAAGATCTGGGAACTCCATCGACAGTAACTGAGCCAGCTGTCCCTGCTGATTTTGTTCAATCACCATGACGGTCTCATGATTTTCAAAGAATTCCCTCACCTGATCATGGAATGGGAAGCTCCGAATCCGCATGTAGTCTGGGGGGGAGTCAAGGCTGGCGAGAGCTTCATCGATGGCCCACTCTGTCGTCCCATAGGCGAGCAGCCCCATCGATCCCTCTCCCTCTCTTAAGACAGGTTCAGGCAAGTCGACGGTCATTCCTGAAATCTTGCGCGCAATTCGGTCGAGGTTGCGGGAATAAACTGCAGGGTCCTCACTGTAATTGGCGTCTTCGTCGTGACCCGAACCGCGCGTCAGGTGGGCGGCATCGGGATGGAGAGTCACTCCCGGGATCGTACGATATGGAATCCCATCCCCATCGACGTCTCGGTATCGCCCCCAGTTTTCGAGTTTCGCGATCACTTCATCGGAGGCGATTTTACCTCGGTCCATATCGACTGCGGGTTCGTCGAGGGGATCGCAGATCCAGTTATTCATTCCGAGATCAAGGTCTGACATGAAGATCACAGGCGTCTGATACTTTTCTGCAAGATCATAGGCTTGGCATGACATGTCGAATGCCTCTCCGGGAGTAGCGGGGAGAAGCATCGGGAAGCGGGTGTCTCCATGAGAATGGAATGCAACCTGTAGCAGATCGCTTTGCTGAGTACGGGTCGGTAGTCCGGTGGACGGTCCCACTCTTTGGACATCGTAGATGACGGTTGGAATCTCTGTGAAATATCCCAGCCCCAGGTTTTCAGCCATCAGGGAGATGCCGGGACCGCTCGTGGAAGTCATCGAGCGAGCTCCTGCCCAACCGGCACCGAGCGCCATGCCGACAGCCGCCAGCTCATCTTCAGCTTGAATCACCACGAAACGGTTCTTGCCATCGGGATCCTTTTCCCGGACTTTTCCGATGTGCTTTTCGAGTGACTCCGCTAATGAAGAGGCCGGGGTGATCGGATACCAGGCGACGACCGATACGCCACCCCAGATGGCTCCGAGGGCTGCCGCTTCATTTCCGTCAACGAGTATTTTTTCACCGACCTGATCTGCAGCTTCGACACGGTAGGGGTCATTCTTCGTGAAGTTTTCGCTCGCATACTGGTGCCCGATGAGGGCCGCACTCTCATTCAGATCAATAACTTCTGTCTTCCCAGGGAAAACAGTCTCGAGAGCTTCGCGAATAGCCGTCAGGGGGATATCGAGTACCCATGCGACGACCCCGACATAGATCAGGTTTTTAAGGCGTGGTCTCAATTTGGCGTTGTCGATGGTTCTTGCCAGTTGGTCGAAAGGTACTGGATAGCGGATCAAACCTTTAAACGCGCTCTCCGCAGTTTTCCAATCACTGTTGTCAATGACGACAGTTCCTGGCTTGCTCTCCTTGAGATCCTTGCCGATGGTCGCCTGATTGAGTGGTAGCAGAATGTTCCACGATTCGGCCATCGTTTGCCAACCTCCTGGGCTGACTCGGATCTGATACCAAGTTGGAAGTCCCGCAATATTTGACGGAAACAGGTTTTTCGCATTCGCTGCAAGGCCCATTCGTAAAAGAGCCCTGTGGATGACGATGTTGGATGTTTGGCTACCCGTGCCATTCGGGGTTGCGATTCGGACTGAAAAGTCGTTTATCACAGGGTTCATGATTATCTCCCAACGACTCGGACGATCCGGAATGGAGTCTTGCCCGAATGCCTAGAGGATCATCCCCTGAAGGCCCCGCATCAACCCTTCCCGAACTCCTTGAATGCGGACACTGGTCCGTTCGGCCAGATTGTGCGAACTTACACCCAAGATCATCAGTCCCATGCGAAATAGGTTGTTTCTGGTGCTGAAGCAGGAGGAATCTTGGACTTTGAGCTGTCAGCAGTAGACCCCATGATTTGGGCGATGATTCTCGGAGTGGGAGTGATCGCAGGCGTCATCAACACTATCGTAGGTGGTGGGACCCTGCTGGTCCTGCCTTTGCTGATTGAGGTCGTGCAGATTCCACCTCACATCGCAAATGGAACCAATCGTCTTTGTGTTGCATTCCAGGCCGCAGTTGCGCTGTGGGCCCTCTCCAGAAATCAGCCCGCTGGTGAAGGCCAGCGGTTGGGTGAGGTGTTGCGGTCTCTGCCGTGGATACCTGCAGCGCTGGTAGGACTGTGTGCAATACCGGGGGCTTGGTTGGCGAGTTTCCTGCCAGCAGAAGAACTTCGGAAATCTCTGGGCTTTTTGGTGCTGGTTGCTGTGAGCTTTTTCATGTTTTCCGGCTCCAGAAAAAATCCACCGGAATCGGATTCCATCTCTTCCCAAAAGTCTCAATTCGTTGGATTTGGCATCATTCTCTCTTCCATTGCCTGTGGGATTTATGGGGGTTTCATAGGAGCAGGGATCGGCGCATTTATTATCCTGATGTTTACCTCTGTGGGAGTTGGAATAGAAAAAGCGGTGCGTTGGAAAGTCTTTTTGGTTTGGCTGCTCTCGACCGCCTCAGGTGTTTATTACTTCTGGGTAGGGCATTTTTCCCTGATGCTGGCGATTCCACTGCTATTCGCATATGCCATCGGTGGATTTTGGGGGGGGCGCTGGATCTCTCGTGGCGGCGTGAAGTGGTTAAAACCTGCCGTTGGGATCATCAGTGCGGCCCTGGCTTTAATGATGCTCTTCGGAAACCCCCTGAAAGGATAGCTGAAGGTGTATTTTGGCTAATTAAGGGGCTTTGTAGACCTGTGTATCAGGAGTAATATAGACAGATGAATCTCTTTGTATCTCAGATAGAGGTTTAGGTTGTTTAGACGCTATACAATCTTATAGCGAGCAGATTTGTTTCATTCGTGTCATACGCTGAATCCAATTGTCGGAGGTTTCCAATGTTGAAAGCTTTCAAATACCTCTTGCTGTTACTTTTCATCAGCCTTGTTCCGGTCAATTCTTCAGAAGCGCGTGATTTTATGCGTGGTGATGTCAATGAAGATGGCAGTGTCAACATCGCTGACGGCGTCAAGATGCTCGACTACATGTTTCTTAGTGGTTTTACCTACTGCGTGGATTCCAATGACATTGACGATGACGGCCAAGTGAATGTAAGCGATGCCGTAAATCTCTTTGGATACCTGTTCATGGGAGCTGCTGCACCAGCTGATCCGTTCAATGTTTGTGGACCTGATCCGACAGCTGACTCCCTTGGATGTGATAGCTACGCTACCTGCACCATTGGGGATGCGATCCCGGGTCTCGACCAGCAGACCTTTGAGTCGTTCGTCCGTGGGCGAGAGCTCACAGGAAAGCAGTTCTCTCCTGAAGAAGGCCTAGGCCCCCTTTATAATGCAGTCAGTTGCTCCTCCTGTCACAGTACTCCAGTGGTCGGTGGATCAGCTCCGTTGTACCGGAACTTCTACTTCGCAGCGGTGGGGCAACAGGGGAGTCAGTCTCCCATATGGGATCCTCCCGGAGTGCCCAGCATCGTCATGCCCAGTTACACTTACCCATTTGGTCCCCGTCCGTCTTTTCCCGATCCATCCCAGGTCGGCAATCAGCCGGTGACCATCGCCCAGCGTAATGCCCCTCCCGGTTTGGGAGTTGGACTGTTCGAACAGGTGACCAATTTAGAGATCGCTTCCCGTGCTGATCCGTCAGACAGTGATGGGGATGGGATCAGTGGACGATTCAACACCGATGGTCAAGGCAACATGGGTCGTTTCGGATTCAAGGCCCAAGCGAATTTCCTTGAGGCTTTTCTCAGGGGAGCGATCAACAACCAGATGGGGATCACCACAGATCCGTTTTACGGATCCTCAGGAATCGTCAGTACCGGATTTATGCAGGTTGGAGCTTCTTTTGACACTCCAACGACCGACAATGATGCCGTGGCTGATCCTGAAATCTCAGTAGGGGACTTCGGCGATATCGTCGTATTCTCCCAATTCGTGGCCCCTCCTCCAAAAGGAGAGATGGGTGCGGAAGAGTTTCTTGGAGAACAGATCTTCACGGATCTCGGTTGCGTCAAGTGCCACACCCCTGAGATTCAATCGGGCTTTGGCCCACTCGCCGCCTATTCTGACCTTTTGCTTCATGACATGGGGCCGGAGCTGGCAGATGGGATTTCGATGGGGATGCCGCAGTTTAGTCCGATTTCCCCGAACACTACGGGTAGCGAATACCGCACCCAGCCATTATGGGGAGTGCGGCTTCATGGGCCTTGGCTTCACGATGGTCGAGCTGACAGTCTCCACGACGCCATTATCCTTCATGGCGGAGAGGCTCAAAGTATCAAAGAATCCTACGAGGCATTGCCTGTCGCTGATCAAGAAGCGGTGATCCGATTCCTGGAGGCCCTGTAATGAATAGCAGCATCAGCAAAGTTCTTTTCACGCTCCTCCTGCTTTTCGTAGCAGTTCAGTTTTTCACATTGGGAAATGCGAGGGGCGAAATCATCGATGATTCGACTCCTGTTCCTCCTGTGGGGGACTGGGGTGGGCCTGATCGAATTCTGACGGATATTGAAATGGAACAGTGGATCCGTGGTCGCAAGATTTTCGATAAAGACTGGCGTCAGTCAGATGGACTCGGAACCCCTGACATGAATGCTGATTCATGTCGAGCTTGTCACCAGCAGCCGGTGATCGGCGGTGGTGGAGCATTGGATACCAATGTGACGCAGTTCGGGAATGATAATGGAGGAGCCGGTCCTTTCGTCATCTTGCCTGGCGGTTTGGTGGCGAGCAAATTGCGCCGTCCAGACACTCCGGGTCGAGAAGATGCCGATCCTTCAGCGGACCTTTTCGAACAGCGACAGACTCCCTCTCTTCTGGGAGCCGGACTGATCGATGGGATTGCCGATTCTGTGATCCTTGCCAATGAGGACCCCTTCGACAATGACGGTGACGGTGTTCGCGGTGTTGCTCGCTTTATCGATACGGGCAGTGCTCTGGAGGTGGGGAAATTCGGCTGGAAATCTCAGATCCCTACTGTTTCCGACTTCGTTCGCGATGCCTTGAGTGGGGAAATCGGTTTGACGGTCTTTGACGATGGTCGCGGATTTGGACTTCTGGTCGACTCTGATAATGTTCCGGACCCCGAGATTCCACTCTCTGAATACCAGGATCTGATTTTCTACAATCAGCACTTGGCCGCTCCTCCACGCGCAGGTGGAAGTGTCGCAGAAGGTGAAGCACTGTTTACCAGTGTGGGTTGTGCCACCTGTCACATTCCAGAGCTTCCGGGGGCCAATGGACCGGTTGCGCTATATTCTGACTTGTTGCTTCATGATATTCACGATGTCGATTTCCGCGGTACCGCCGAAGCAGATGCGGGTGTGGGCCTTTACCGGACTCCACCACTCTGGGGGTTAAGGAGATCCGCTCCATATCTTCATGATGGGAGAGCTTCGACGATTGAGGCGGCCATTGAGCAGCATTTCGATGAAGCCGAAAATTCGCGCCTCAGCTATGAAGCTCTGACTTCCTCCGAGAAGGAGCAGCTTTTGCTCTTCCTTCAGGATCTGTAGGTTGGAAAGAAGTCCTGATCGCCAGGATTCTCTTCAGTACCGCCCGTGATTCAAGACTTGCTTTTGAATCACGGGCGGTATTTCATCCGGCACCCATGTTTTTGAGATCCAGAACCGGAGCGACTGATTTGCATCGAACTCTATTCCTGATTCTGATCATGCTGAGTGCCTGTTCTCTTCCGGCAGATAGGGAACAGGTGCGCCTTCCCCTTGACGAAGATGGGTACGCCTACCCCTTCAAGGTCCTTCATCGACTTCCTGGGACCGCCAGAATCCCATGGGCCCATGATCCCGTCGACTGTCCAGTGGAGCAGGAGATCGCTACGGGTCTCATTGATCAGGCTCTTTCACGTTGGAACCAAATCGGTTCGATTGGTTTTGAGAGAGTTTCAGAGATCAGTGAGGCTCAGTTGATCGTCCGCTGGAAGGATCGCGGAGATCGTTCGTCTGCTCGCTTCGGCAATACGGAATCGGTGTTGGCGCAGGTCGTTAGGCCAGAGGATTCCGGAGTATGGCAGATGGTCCTGAATAGCTCTCTGAAGTGGAATTTGGGGAAGGTTGAGCCTCGATCCACCGCGGTGAAAGCGGCCGGGCCTCGGTATCCAAAGCTTCCCGATCCTCACCTTTACTCGGTGATTCTTCACGAAGCAGGGCATGTCTTGGGCCTTGGACATGTGGATCACGAGGACTCTGTCATGCAGCCTCTTCAGGGGCATACCGTGGAAGTTCCTTCAGCGGAAGATCGTGCCGGGATTCACAGTCTTTATGGCAGCGATTCACCGGCGGATTCGAACGATTTACAGATATTGTGCAAAAATCCAACAGGAGATTTGTGGCTGGCGGCACCCATCTTGCGTGACTTGATTCCGGAAAATCGTGTTCGCGTCCATGTGGTGGATCTGGATGGGGATAAGCGAGATGAGATTCTGCTGATTCAGTCTGGTAAAGCGAGTCGCCCTGGGACGGGTCTGCTGCTGCTGTCCTTTGATGAGAGAGGATTGCTCAGAGAAACGGTGGGCCCTCTTCCTGCGGTGATCGATGGAAACCTTCCGCTTTGCTACGGTCGAACGGACACTGGTGACGGTGTTCTTGCCCAACCGATGGGCGACGGCCGTTATCGAGCTTTACTGTTTTCAGGGGGGAAATTACCCGTACGGCCATGGTCGCCTGAAGTCTCCTGGGAATCACGGGGGGGTGGAGGTGGAGATAAGGATGGCGATGGGGTTCTTGATCACCCGATTCAGGGGCTCAAGATTCTGGGGAAATGCGATATCGATGGCGATGGAAAACCAGAGTATCTGAGCAGGGGTGATCGGTGAGTTAATCGAAAAGTGCGTCGATGAACTGATCTGGATCAAAGGTCTGCAAGTCTTCGACCCCTTCTCCAACACCGATATATTTCACAGGCAATCCCAACTCTTCGAGGATTGGGAAGATCACCCCACCCCGCGCAGTTCCGTCTAACTTGGTCAGCACCAGTCCTGTGACAGGCATCACCTCATTGAAAGCACGAACTTGTTGGATGGCATTCTGTCCAGTCGTGGCATCGAGAACTTGGAGAACCTCATGGGGGGCTCCAGCCATATTGCGTTCGATGACTCTGCCGATTTTTCCGAGCTGATCCATCAACGGCTTCTCGGTGTGCAGTCTCCCAGCGGTATCGATCATGAGGATATCTGCATGATTGTCTGCCGCTGTTTTGACAGCGTCAAAAACGACAGAGGCTGGGTCGGCACCCTCTTTGCCGCGGACCATGTCGACTCCGAGGCGATCGCTCCAAATCCCCAATTGATCTGCAGCAGCTGCCCTGAAGGTGTCGCCAGCAGCAAGTACGATACTGCGATCTTCAGAACGCCATTGGTGTGCAAGCTTGGCGATCGAAGTGGTTTTTCCGACACCGTTGACTCCGGCAACCACGATCACAGTGGTTTGATCTTCCGACCAGTTGATCGAGGAACCTTCGGTCAATTTCTCTCTCAGCTTTGATTTAAGAAATGGAACAATCTCTTCGGCGTCGAAGTCACGATCTTTGTACGCATCACGAAGTTCATCGCAGAGATCCATAGACAACCCTGGCCCGAAATCAGATTCGATCAGGAGAGTTTCCACTTCTTCCAAGAGTTCGTCATCCAGTTTGCGACCCATCCCAAAGAGAGAAGTCAGGGCGTCTCGAGTTTTACCGAGGCCTTTACGAAGTCTCTGGAAAGCACCGAGTTTTTCCTCGCTCTTTTCTTCTTTTTTTTCGGAAGATTTCCCGAACAGTCGGTCAAAGATCATGACTGTTCTCCAGAGCTGGTTTGGATTTCTCGAAGCAAGCGATCAAGGATGCCATTAACGAATGAAGCTGATTTTTCAGTCGAAAACCGTTTAACGATTTCCAGTGCTTCATCGATGGCGACCTTGGGCGGGATATCGTCAAGATACTTCAATTCTGTGGCTGCGATTCTCAAGGTATTCCGATCGATGACGGCCATGCGATTGAGTTTCCAGCGATCACTCGCGGCATCGACCCACTCATCGATTTCGAAGGAGTATTGCCAGTAGGTCTCTACGAGTGTTAAGGCAAACTCTCTGGATTCAGGAAGGGCTCCCAACTCGTTCAGAGTTTCCTCGGCAAGCTCTCTGCTTGACTCATGACCCTGTTGGTCCCATTGGTAAAGGCATTGGAGGGCCAGTTCTCTTGCTCTTCTTCGAGGCCCTGTACTGTGACTCATGCCTTGGATCTTCCCATGGATTTCATCAAATTGGCCATTTCTATAGCGGCTTCTGCGCAGTCTCGGCCTTTATCGCTATGAGCACCACCGCTTCTGGCGATGGCTTGCTCCCGGTTGTCGGTCGTCAATACACCAAAAATGACGGGTGGGCATGGCGTATTGAAAGCGGTGTATTCACATTGGATCTTCATTAATGCTTCCGCACAGGGGCCCGCCACGAAATCAAAATGAGGAGTTTCGCCACGAATGACGCAGCCGAGCGTGATGATGGCATCAAAGCTTTGGGGTCTGCCGTCGACCATTTCCCGAACGACTCGGGGAATCTCGTAGGCACCAGGGACCGAGATGGTGATCACGTCATTGTCATCGACTCCCAGCTCTGCCAATCGCTTCAATGCTGAGGCGAGTAGGCGATCACAGGGCTCCCCGCTGAAACGGGAAGTGATGATTCCGATTTTTAGGCCATCGCCAGTCAGCGAACCACGCAGTTCAGCGTCCATTTGATCTCTCTTCAGATACGAATTGTCGAACGATCATTCGGGATCATCTCCTATTTTTCGGTATCAGCACAAGAAAACAAAGCAGATCTGAAAAGGAAATCCCCGGGTGGAGCGGAATTTGCCCCGAGAGATTGAAATTAAGTGAAATCAGCAGGATCTGCCGCTTCAGGAGGGTGATCACCTGGGTCTCCCCAAAGCCAAAAATCCCCACGCATTATCCGATCTGAAAACCGAGCATGCTACTTTGGCAAAGAGGTGGTTGGCCATTGAGACCAATGCAGACCATCAGTCCGGGTCAATCTTCATCATTGGAAGAGCGATTGAACACAATCGTTATTATTGCGATCAGTATGAAACTAACTAGAAGTCCACCGGCAATAAGAACTTTAAAAGACATGGATGTTCTTACTCCCATTCAATCGTTGATGGGGGCTTGCTAGAGATATCCAGAACAACGCGATTGATGCCTTTAACCTCGTTGCAAATTCTATTCGAAATCCTGCCGAGGATCTCTTGGGGAGGGAGCATCCAATTCGCTGTCATGCCGTCGATGGATTCGACGATTCGCAGGGCGGCAGTGGCCTCATAGGTCCGCTGATCACCTTGGACTCCCACCGATCTCACTGGCAACAAAACAGCGAAACCCTGCCAGACATCTGCATGGCGATCCCAATGCTGTAGCTCTTCTCGTACGATGGCATCGGCTTCTCTCAGAGTATCGAGGCGTTCACGGGTGATGTCACCAATGATCCGGATGCCCAGTCCTGGACCGGGGAATGGTTGACGGTGAACAATCTCATCGGGAAGGCCCAGCTCCTTGCCGATCAGTCGGGCTTCATCCTTAAAAAGGAATCGCAGGGGCTCGACCAAGTCGAAATCGAGATCATCGGGAAGGCCACCGACATTGTGGTGACTTTTAATAGTCGCTGAAGGACCTTCAAAAGGGCTGACACTTTCGATGACATCCGGGTACAGGGTTCCTTGCGCCAGAAATTTCGCGTCTTTGAATTCTTTGGCTGCTTCTCTGAATTCGTCGATGAACTGATACCCGATCTGTTTTCGTTTTGTTTCTGGATCGGTGACATCGACGAGTCGTTCGAGAAAACGATCAGTCGCATCGATAAAGCGGAAGTCCAGGTTGAATTGATCTTGGAAGACCTCGCAGACTTGCTCAGCCTCACCTTTTCTTAAAAGACCGTTGTCAACAAAGAAGCAGGTCAGGCGATCACCGATGGCTTTATGGATCAGGAGTGCGACAACAGAAGAATCGACTCCACCGGATAGTCCGCAGACGACTCTTCCATCGCCGACCTGTTGACGAATCGCTTCAACAGCCCACTCGACATAATCCTTGATCTCCCAATCGCCACTGAAACCGCAGATTCCATAAAGGAAATTGTGGAGGATTTTTCCATCATCTAATGTGTGAGTTACTTCAGGATGAAACTGGAGACCCCAGAAATTACTTGAAGGATCATGCACTGCAGCCAGTGGGGTATTTTCAGTATGAGCGATGGCTTCAAAGCCTTCTCCGCTTTTGGCAACCCGATCACCGTGGCTCATCCATACCTGCAGCTTTTCCGGACAATCCTTGAAAATGGGATTCCCGGTGGCATCGATATGAAGTGTCGTGTCGCCATATTCACGTTCAGTGGAGGGGATGACTTCTCCGCCTGCGGTTTGACAGGCGACTTGCATCCCATAGCAGATGCCAAGAACCGGAACCGGGAGGTCGAGAATGGCGGGATCCAGTTTTGGTGCACCCTCATCGTAAACTCCGCATGGGCCCCCACTGAGGATGACCCCATGAACACCGCGACTGTTCAGTTCTTCTGCAGTGGTGGTGCAGGGAAGAATCTCGCAGTAAACACGGTTCTCCCTGACCCTGCGGGCGATCAGCTGACTGTATTGAGATCCGAAATCGAGGATCGCACAGAACTCATTATTACTTTGTGAGGCCAAACCGGCCGCCTCTCAACTCAAGGGAGCAACTATTCGACACGCTCACGGGTTCCCATGGCGGGTTTTTCATAAGAGTACATGTCGTGTACTCCACCTTCACGCTGAGCAGACATCGTCCTTGTTTCAAAGTTGACTTTGCCTTCTTCGAGAGCCGCGTGAAGAGCTTTTACGTTTGTGACTCCAATGTCTTGGAACGCATGCTTCAATCCCTGACAAAGGTAGGGGATCAAGTTTCTGACTGATCCTTTATCCATCACCATTCCAGAAACACCCTGAGCAACACGGACCTGTTCATCTTCAGCGAAGTATCTTTTTCCGCCACCTGAATCCATCGCTTCGATGGAGGCCATGCCACGGTAACGTTTGAGACGAACACCGTTTTGGTAGAAGTAGTCTCCTGGGGTTTCTGAGGTACCGGAGAACATCAATCCCATCATGACTGCAGAAGAGCCGAGTGACAGAGCTTTGACGATGTGCCCAATGTCGCGGATTCCACCGTCGGCAATGACAGGAACCCCACGGCTTCGACAGTAGTTGGAGCAGTGGTATACGGC
Organism: Planctomycetota bacterium; assembly: GCA_002691835.1. The sequence goes on along the minus strand of NZJA01000093.1, from coordinate 1,020 downwards.
CGCTGCCTGTCCTCTACCGACAGCCATGGTTTCTTGGGTGGTGCAGATGGAGCCCGGTCCCATTCCGACCCGAATCCCGTCAGCTCCGCTGTCGATCAAGGATTCACACTGATCTTTGGTGACGACATTGCCTGCGATCACTTGGAGATCTGGGTAGGTCGCTTTGATTTCCCTGAGAAGCTCGATCTGGAAGACCGAGTGGCCCTGTGCGCTGTCGACGACGATCACGTCGACTCCTGCTTCGACGAGAGCGGCGAGGCGGGTCCTGTCATCGGGGCGGGTCGAGATGGCCGCTCCGACCATCAGCTGTTTGTCAGCACTTTTCGAAGCTTCAGGGAAGTCGCGGTTTTTCTTGATGTCATTTCGTGAGACCAGGGCACAGAGAAAACCATTCTTGTCGACGATGGGCAGTTTCCCTTTTTTCGATTCGCGAAGAATACGGTTGGCTTCCTGAAGTGTAATCCCCTTGGGAGCAGTGATCGGATCCGTCGTCATCACATTGTTCAGGGCGATGGATCGATCAGATTCAAAATCGATGTCCCGATTGGTGACGATGCCGACCAGTTTGGATTGCAGGGTTCCATCTTCGGTGATGGGAACTCCTGAAAATCCGTGACGATCACGAATCTCATCGACGTCGGAAATCAAGCTGTTTGGGCTGAGGACAATGGGCTCAGTAATGAATCCATTTTCATAACGCTTGACCCTGCGGACCATGCGTGCCTGTTCCTCGATGGTGTTGTTGTAATGGATAAATCCAATCCCCCCGAGAAGGGCGAGATTTACAGCCATCTCTGTTTCGGTGACCGTATCCATGGGTGAGGAACAAAGTGGTGCCTGAATACTGATCTCACGAGTCAGCTGCGTTTGCAGCTTGACATCCTGAACCCCGAAATCGATGAATCCGGGCATGATGATCAGATCGTCATAGGTCAGGCTACTGTGTGAATGAAAGACTTCACTGGCAGTCATTCCATCGGCCACTGGGCCCCCTCTACTAGTCATCGCAGGGGATGACTG
>NZJA01000092.1 GCA_002691835.1 Planctomycetota bacterium | reverse complement strand
GGCAGAGTCACCATCCCCAAATTCGTATTGGAAACAACGCTCACCCCTGGAATCACCAGCGGGGCAAGTCCTGTAGCAAAAGTAGGCCTAAAAGCGATGTCATAGGTGTCGGGAACAACCTGTACGGAAAAGACACCTGAACTGTTCGCATTATCCTGAGCCGTCGGGATTTCAATCCCGGTTGCAGAAATGAGGAAATCGAGGTCTGTTCCAGGAACAACCACCTGATTACCGTCAACTACAGTACCGCTGACGGCAACTCCCTCAGCAAGATTAATCGTCCCCATATCCAGTCCCCCGACGGGAACGGAAATATTGATCAACTGAGGAACCAAGGTTGAGGCTGCAGGCGGCTCCAGTTCGATCTCAAAGTCGCCCTCAGGAACCAAAACCTGAAAAACACCCAGCGAATTCGTATTGTCTCCCGGAGTGACGATTTTCTCACCCGTCAGAAGATCTCGAGCATCCAAGTCGACGTTCGCAACCGCTGCTCCCGATGGGTTCAGAACCGTCCCTGTCAGATTGCGCCCTTGTCGGAGACGAATATCGCCGAGGTCAATGAAACCACTGGCAAGGGTGTCTCGCAGTTCACGGGGAACCATTTGTAAAGTGGTACTTGCAGGACTGGCAGTAAATTGAACATCCCAGAATCCGGGAGACACTTTGGTCGAAAAGGAGCCATCTGCAATTGTGAAATCGCCAGAAAACTGTGAAGCAACCCCAGTGAGAGAATCGGTGAAATCAAGATCTACAAAAGGAAGCACTTCAAAATTTTCGCCCACAACACGGCCTTGAAAGATGGCTGCCGACTCCAAGACCAGAAGCCCCAGAGAGTTGGAACCGTTAAGGACAACAGAAGTCCCCTCCAGTGGAAAAAACAACTGGTCGGGGTCTGGGTTCACATCGAGGAGATAGGTTCCCGGTGTGACGGTCTGGCAAATCGTGAAGCTGAATGAACCATCGGGAAGCGAGAAATCCCCTGCCAGAATCAGAGGGAGTCCAGTAGCAGGATCATTGAGGTCCAAGTCGAGCCCACCAATCCCGTTTCCAGCTTCATCGACGACTTGCCCTGTCAATATCCACGAACCAGGAGGGCATTGTCCCCACAAATCCCCGTTCAACCCAAAACTGGAGAAAACCCATACGGAAACAAACAATAGGACTGCTGAGCGGGAAAAGAGGAATCGCTCGCTTTTTGGAAGGAAAAATAACAACACAAATTTGCCATTCAATAACTCAGGATTCAAATCCACGATAAGAACAACCATAACGCAATATTCATTCAGTAAACAATATCCTTTATCTTACCCTGATCCTCGGCGAGCATATGGCTAAATTGGTTCCAATTATTTCGGCGAAGGCAGGAATTTGATCAAGTACCTTGGCTCCAAACGCCTGTTAATTCCCGGGATCCGCGCAGTCATCGAGGAGCTGCCAAAAAAAGGTCGTTTTCTCGATCTTTTCAGCGGAACCTCACGGGTCGGCCATTCCATGAAAAATTCCGGATGGCAGGTCATTCTCAATGACTGGAATCGCTATGCATGGGTCCTCGCCACGGCACATGTGGTTTGCGATTCTGACCGTACTGGTGAAATCGAAAAATTAATCCACCACCTCAATTCAATCCCAGGAAAAGATGGCTGGTTCACAGAAACATATTGCCGAAAGAGCCGCTACTTCACCCCCGAAAACGGAGCCCGCATCGAAGCCATCCGGGAAGAGATTCAACGCCTGAATGTGGATGAAGAACTGGAGTGCGTCCTTCTCGCAGAGCTGATGGAAGCAGCTGACAGGGTTGACTCAACTGTCGGTGTCCAAATGGCATATCTCAAGAACTGGTCGAAACGTTCACTTCAACCGCTTCGCCTTAGAGTTCCTGATCTACTCTCCCGAAGCACTATCGGAAAAGCTGAAGCACACTGCCTTGAAGCCCAGGAAGCGGCTTCGAAACTTCAGGCAGATGTGGCCTATCTCGACCCGCCCTATAACCAACATAAATACATCGGCAATTATCATGTTTGGGAAACGCTCGTCTTGTGGGATCAACCAGAGGTATACGGGATCGCCTGCAAGCGAATCGACTGCCGCGAAAAACGAAGTGACTTCAATTCCAAACCCGGTATTCACCAGGCGATGACCCAGCTGATTGAGCAGCTCTCTGCACCTGTAAAAATCATCTCATTCAGCGATGAGGGATACCTTCCTCGACCAGAAATGGAGAACTTGCTCGACAAGCATGGAAAACTTCAAGTTCTCTCACGGACTCATCCTCGATATGTGGGAGCCAAGATTGGCATCCATAACCCATCTGGAGCAAAGGTTGGCAAAGTGTCGCATATCAAGAACACTGAATATCTTTATGTTCTCGGAGATGTCGAACTCACCGAAGAAAAAATGACTCCTCATGGCTGGTTTTTTGAAGAGCCACTCTCAGTTTGAACCGGCACACCCAGTAATGTGTTTTTCAGCAAATCAGCAAACTCTTTTTCTTCGGGATTCTCCGGGGAGATCCAGCGATCTATCCGGTCGCAAATCGACTCTTCATTCGTAGATTGACCCCGCCCTAGCTTTGGAACCAAAGCCCAAAGGCGCGGATGCTCTTCCAACCACTTTGAAAAAACTCTACTGAAACTGCGTATTAACTCTCGATCATGCCTTGAAACCTGAAGCCTCGTTTTATGATTCGAAAACCACTTCGCCATATCTCTTGGCTCCACTGAAACACAACGCGAAGACATCAGAATTGAATAATCCGACAGATGTGGGGCGTAATTTCGCAAACTCTCAAATGGAGGACGATTTCTCCATGCGACTGACAGCTTCTTCAATACCTGGAAACTCATTGCTTCGCATATGGCTTCTTCAAGCCAGGCTTGTGGACCGGGATCAGGCTTGTATCGAGCAATCACATGCCCAAACTCATGTGAGAACTGATAGATCAGCTGACTCCAATAGCGACCTGACACATTAAGGCGGATTCGATAACTTCCATCAGGGTCTCGTTTAAACAACACAACAGGCCCACCAGATGGTTCCACTCGAAGATTTTCACCCACACAAACCCCAGTGCTTTTCTCCATGCAGCTCACCACAGAGAGAAGAATCTTCTCTACTTCCTTGGGACTCACATCTCCCCAACCATGAGACACCACATCGACAGTCGTTAATGATACGGGGGACAGGGAATCCTCCAGTGTCGGAATCCCAGTCCCCCATACCAGTAACAATAGATAAGCGAAACTCACTCTTTAGCCAGTCCGCTTTCCTCCTCGATGTCATCTTCACCCTGGATGTAGGTTTTTGGTTTGTAGAAGAACGCAACTGCCATAAAGAAGAATGCCGTCACCAGCATCAACTGTGTAAAGAACCAGAAATACCCTGCTCCTTTAATTGTGACATCTCCACCTATCTTTGAACTGATCTCTGATTTGAACTCCTGCGGACCAATCTCAGCTTTATCCAGAGAGCCTCTCGCTGGCAGAAAATCTTCCATCTTTGACGTTTTGCGATCAGCCTCTGGCTGCTTGCTATACATCATTTGAGCTACCCGTTTTTCGATCCAGGAATAGCTGCCAGAAGGCGACTCGCCCAACTCACTCAACAATTGCTGCTCTTCCACGGACTGACACACTCTTTTGACAATCATCCATGCGTCATCTACGGTTTCTGCGACCCCATCGAGTCCATCCGAGTAGAGATGGAAGTTTTTACTGTTAATCAACTGGTATCTGACAGGGTTTTGATACTTGTCTTTCAGTCCCGCGATTTGGGCAGCTCCCTCAGAGTTATCTGGTAATCGATCCTGCTCATTCCAAAAAGCACCAACCCGATCACGGGCCTGTAACAGAACAGCCTCATCAGCCAACTCTACCGCTTTCATTCTCCAAGTACTGTCCTCAGAAGATTTAAAGACGACCTTGTCACCCGAATCAAACTCATGAGTCTTCTCTTCATCGGTCTTCTCTTTACCGGTCAGGTCTTCAAGTAGGGCGACCCGTGCAATGTCGACCCCGCTATCGATGGAAATATTCTGATTAACGACAGCAGTAATCGTATTTCCCAAAGAAACGCTGAAAAGAAACAACGCCATGATGACAGATTTCATCTTTTTCGGCGCTTGGGTGTATGCGAATTCCAAGCCCGTAATCGAAACCATCACTTCAGCAAATGTCAGCACCGCATAAGCAAGAATTTGCCAGCCGATACTCGGACGCTCCCCTTGATCAATCCAGCCCTGAGTCATCGAAACAATGGCAAACGCACCGGCAGTGATGAACAGACCCATCGCAATCTTCCTGATGGGAGTCAATCGCCAAACCTTATTGATGGCTGGGTATACGACAAACTGAAAAAGAGGGATGTAGAGCAGAATCAAGATCGGATTGATCGCCTGAATCTGGGAAGACAGCCACGTTACTCCGAGCCACTGTCGATTCATATCTTCTGCCTGAAGCACCCACGATGATCCCGTCTGATCAAAAAGAGACCAAAAAACTGCAATAAACAGGAACACGATGGACACCTTGACGATCGCCTTGAATCCCTCACGGCTAAACGTTTCCTTGACCCATTCCCCCCCACCTGCAGGGATATGAACAAAGACATTACGCCCCATCCAGAAAAGAAGGGTCGCAATCGCCATCAACACACCAGGTATGCCAAAGGCCCAGTGCGGCCCATACCAGTTCAGCAACCATGGTGTCAGGAGAGTCGATATAAACGCTCCAAAATTTATCGAAAAGTAAAACCAACCAAATGCCTTGGTGAGAAGGTGCGCATTTTTTTTGCCGAACTGATCCCCAACATGAGCAGAGACACAAGGCTTGATTCCGCCTGAACCGATGGAAATCAGAACAAGCCCCGACACCAATGCGATTTGTGGATCAATCGACTCAGAGAGCCCCATCAAAGCCAGAGCACCGTGACCGGCGCAATAGACCAGGCTTAACGAGAGAATTGTCAGATACTTTCCAAAGAAAATGTCTGCCAATAGAGCTCCCATTATCGGAGTGAAGTAAACCAGAGAGGTAAACAGATGATAATTTGCGATGGCATCGGAGTTCCTCATCGCTTCGTCACTAGTTGTCCCTGGTAAGAGGTGCAGATATTGGGTCATGAAGACGACAAGGATCGCTTTCATTCCATAAAAACTGAATCGCTCTGCAGCTTCATTTCCAATGATGTAGGGGATTCCTTTAGGAACCTCTTCTGTCACTGGAGGGGAAGTCAGGTGCTTGGAAGACATGAGCGCTTCACTCCTTTTCTGATCGATTGTGATGGAAGTATCACAAAGTTGTCAGAGGAGTTTGGCAAAGTCGGAGACCAGTTGCAACTGGAGACTCTAATGGGACCGTCGTCTACTTCGAACTGACGGATAGCAGGAGACCCACTTGCTTGATCAGGTCCGCCAGCGAATAAGGCTTTTGCATAAATGTCCCAAAATCCTGATCGTCCCCGAGGAAGTCCCTATCGTATCCAGAGACGACAACGACTTGCGGCGGATGATTCATACTTTTGACGTAATCCACCAGCCTGCGACCTCCTCCATCCGGCATCACCACATCCGTGATCAAGAGGTCGTATCGTTTTTCCTGATTACTCAATTCCGCAAGAGCTTCAGTGGTTTTTGTCATACCGGTAACTTGGTGGCCCTCATCGCGTAAAGATTCGCAAGTCAGGTCAAGGATCATTTCTTCATCGTCAACCACGAGAATATTCCCAAAGGCCTTCTCTGGTATCGCTGGTTGAAGAACTTTAGCTTCTCTTTTTTCACCCGCTTCGGAGATCGGCAGAAGAACTTCGAAGACACTTCCCTCACCGACTTCACTGGAAACCCGAATTGCGCCGCCACTCTGCTGGATGATTCCATAACTGGTAGCAAGGCCGAAGCCGACTCCTTTATCGAACTCTTTGGTTGTGAAGAAAGGTTCAAAAATTTTCTCCTGGACCTGCTGAGACATCCCCATACCGTCATCTGTTACATTGATCGAAACGTATTTACCGTAATCAATGTCCAGGTCGGCTGCTTCTGCTGGGCCCACTGTGACATTCCCTATAGTGACCGAAATCGTGCCGATTCCATCAACAGCATCTCTTGCGTTCAGAATAATATTCATCAGGACTTGGTGAATCTGCGACTTGTCGACATAAACATGAATTTGTTCGGTCCCGACTTTATTAATCAAGAAATCCAGATCAGGACTTCTTAACAGCTCACTCATGAGGATTTCGCACTCCTCCAGAATCTCCTTTACCTCATATCGATTCGGCATCAAAACCTGCTGCCGACTAAATGCAAGGAGCTGAGATGTCACACTTGCCGCTTCATTAGCGGCTAGCTGGATGCGATTCACTTCTATTTCTGAAAGATCGTTTCCTTTAGAGAGAGAGTCGGCGAGCTTATCCACCGAAGCCATAATTATCGTCAGAAGATTATTGAAGTTGTGGGCGACCCCACCCGACAGACGACCGATCGCTTCCATTTTCTGGGATCGGCGAAGAAGCTCTTCCAACTTACGGGTTTCCATGAGGTCAACAAGGAGACACTGATAACTGTCATCTGCGAACTTTTGACAGCTGAATCGAACCCAGCGGAACTCTCCTGATTCCTGCCGAAATCTCAGTTCGACAGTCACGCAATTCTTGAGACTGCGGAACAAACTTCCCCGGTCATCTTCATGGATCAGACTCTCCAGCGATCGACCAACTACCGATTCGGGAAGGCTTCCAAAAAATGACGTCCAGGTCTCATTGGCATAATCGATACGCCCTTTGTTATCAAACCTCAGAACGACACAAGGAAGATGATTCACCAGATCCTGAAATCGCTTTCGCGATTCTTCCAGCTTACTGTTCTTACCGGCAAGTTCTTCGATGAGCCGGTTGTTCGCCTCGACTTGAAGTTCTTGAGAGCGGATCAAGTCTTCCTCAGTCACGCAGAAACCTCAGAATTCGACTTCAGTAATTGGTCTTTGTTTTGAACAGACGCGTACAAGGGGAAAATCTGATCGCAGTAAAATTGTTGCTCAAACTCGGTTCTACCAGCGGTGCAGTCGGAGAGGATTGTCACTTCAAATCCCTTTTCATGGGCAGACCTTCCAGTGGAATCGATGCATACCGAAGTCACGACTCCAGCAAGAGCAATTTTTTCGATCTTGTTTTCCCTCAGGAAGACTTCGAGGTTTGTATTCGAAAACGCATTCAAGCCTCGCTTGCCTTTAATCTCAAGGATCGAGTCAGCAAACTGATCAAAATCCTCAATCGTTGCTGAACCCGTTGTATCTTTCAGAAAGGCCCCTGTCTCCTTGATGGTTTTCAAAATACCCGTCGGTTCATTCAATTCAGAGTAATCTTCCGTAAACTGAATTGGCGTCGAGATAATCAAATAATCATCATTATCTTTTACCGATTCGATAATGCTGAGCGTATTTTTCAACATCTCGTCTCTGCCCCGAACGTCCTCAAGTGCACCCGTCAAAATGCCCTTTTCATGGAAGTAATCATTCTGAAATCCAATCAGAAGCAATGCGGTTTTTTTCGAACTCATATGGGAATCCCATTCCTTGAATTTGGGGTTCTTTTGAAACCCTTACGATTGAAAAGTATATGAAGAAGCTGCACGGGCCACATCACCTGAATAATCGGCTTGGCACACTCACCTCATTACAGATTGCCAAACGCTTGGCACACATTGTTGAATCCCAAACACAGACCAAATCGGACCCAAATTGGTGAAATTGTCCATATTTTCCAGAATTTCCGCTGCCCTGGATCGAAATTTTGAGCTTTTCCTCACCCTTCACCGGCTCTGAGCACCCTTGACGACCCTCTGTCTGTGCCTGAAGTTGGTTCAGACTCGGGGGAATTTCCCCCATCCCAACCGCCAGACTGCTCAGCAGTGACTCCCGACAAACCGGGGAGATCTCAGCCTCTGGTCAATAGAAGTTGCAGGAGGTGTTTTCATGGCATCTATTCAGGGACCGGCCCTCTTTCTTGCCCAATACATGGCAGATGATGCGCCATTTAATCAATTCGACACGATTCTCGATTGGTGCAGTGATCTGGGTTATCTCGGAGTCCAGATTCCAACTTGGGATCCTCGATGTATCGATCTGGGCCTTGCGGCAGAATCCAAGGAATACTGCGATGAGTGGCGTGGAAATGTGGAATCCCGAGGACTCACCGTCACCGAATTGTCGACTCACCTTCAAGGTCAGCTTGTTGCTGTTCATCCCGCATATGATGCCATGTTCGACGGCTTTGCCGATGAGTCGGTCCGCGGGAAACCGCGCGAACGAACGGAATGGGCGATTCAACAGGTCAAAAATTGCCTGACCGCGAGCAAGAATCTTGGCCTGACTTCAATGGTGACTTTTAGTGGAGCTTTTGCCTGGCCTTATGTCTACCCGTGGCCACAACGACCGGAAGGCCTGATTGAGGAAGCATTTAAAGAACTGGGCCAGCGCTGGATGCCAATTCTCGAACATGCTGAAGAGTGTGGGGTCGATTGCTCTTTTGAAATTCACCCGGGCGAGGATCTGCACGATGGAGCGTCTTTTGAAATGTTCCTTGAACAGGTCAATGACCACTCGCGAGCTTGCATCAACTACGATCCCAGTCACTTCGAATTGATGGCCCTGGACTACATCGACTTCATCGACATCTACCATGAACGTATTAAGTCTTTTCATGTTAAGGATGCGGAGCTGGTTCGATCGGGCAGAAGCGGGGTCTATGGTGGATATCTCGATTGGAAGGATCGCCCAGGGCGATTCAGGACACCTGGAGATGGAGCCATCGACTTCCAGGGTATCTTCACGGCTCTGACAAAACACGGTTTTGATGGTTGGGCCGTCGTTGAGTGGGAATGCCCCTATGAGGACAAATCCGCAGGTGCTACAAAAGCAGCCGGATTCGTGACCGAGCACATCCTTCAAGTCACCGAGACCTCTTTCGACGACTTTGCTGGTGGTAGTGACCCCGCATTGAATCG
>NZJA01000091.1 GCA_002691835.1 Planctomycetota bacterium | reverse complement strand
TTTAACTGTTACTGGATCTCCGATGCAGAGAGTAGAACAAATTTTAAAATTTATAAATGAGTAAACAATTAAAACTATTTAAGGAAGAAAAACTACCTGTAGAGGTCAACAAAGTTCCATTTGTTGATGAGGTAGAAATATTTAATAATACATTTGGTAAACCAAATAACTATGAACCAACTATTCCAGAGAAAAAAGAATGGCAATTTGTATACGACTTTATACTTGAGGAACTCGAAGAATATAGAGAAGCTTGCGAAAGGGGCGACATTGTGGAAGTTTTGGACGCTTTGTGCGACATTACTTATGTTTCCCTTGGGAACGGTGCTATGTTACATGGTCTTAAGGATAAGGTATGGCCAGCATATCTCGAGGTACAAGGAAGTAATATGTCAAAAGCTTGTAAAACTGAAGAAGAGGCCATACTCACCGTCAGCCAAAGAAGTAAGGAACAAGGTGAGGCCTGCCATTTTGAGAAACTTGAGGAAGGACGGTACATTGTCTATAGATCAAGGGATAAGAAAGTAATGAAATCAATTAATTATTACAGACCAGATTTGAGTAAGTTTTTTACTCAGGATGAAATAGAAAAATGTTTACCTAATGGCGACCCAGAAACAATTATCTAAAGAACAATGGGAAAAGGTTGATAAATCACTAGAATTTATTTATCTTAATACCGATAAGTGTTGTCAAGATTTATGTGAGGGGCAGTTATGTAAATTTGAAGTTGAAGAATTAATGGAAATATTATCACAGATAAGACCAAATGAGTTATAAAAAATGTTTTGCAAAAAGTTTAGGGAAAAACAAATTCAAAATCCACCTTTGGGATGAAGCAGGTTACGATGAAATAGAATGGTGGAATCCAGCTTATGTTGAAGACCCAGATGGTGAATTTACTGGGATTAATGGTGAAAAACTAAGCAAAACATATAAATGGGATAAAACAACTTCAAATATTCATTTCCATGATATGAAACCATATCAGAAATTCCTTATTGAAAGATATGGAACTGATGATACCCCATCTACTGGTCATAGAGAAGTATTTTTTGATATTGAGTGTGAAATTGGAGGAGCATTAACTGAAGAATATATTGAAAGTGCTCCTATGCCTATTACCTCTATTGCTTGGTGGGATAAAACACCTGATACTTGGCACATTTTAATTCTTGATAAGAAAAACCAACTTAAACATACTAAAGCAAAAAACAAAGAAATTATACCTTGTAGAACAGAAAATGAATTATTAGGTAAATTTATTGAGCATATCAGAGATATCGATCCAGATATTTTAATTGGTTATAATTCAGATTATTTTGATATCCCTTATTTGTATTATAGAATGTGTAATACCATTGGAGAGGATTTTGCTAAACATTTATCACCTATTGGAGTAGTAAATTGTAAAAAGGGTAATCAATATTGGTATAAGCGTAATCAATTTGTAGAAATTGTAGGAGTTGAATCACTTGATTATATTCGTTTACATAAAAAGTATAGCTGGAAAGATGAACCAAGCTGGAAATTAGATGCTATTGGAGAAAAGTATGTTGGTATGGGTAAGGTTGAATATGAAGGTAATTTGGATCAATTATTTGAAACTGATATACATAAATTTATTCAATATAACTTTGTTGATGTTGAAATACTTCAAAAATTAGATGAAAAATTACAATATATTGCTTTAACTAAAAATCTATCACATAAAGGTAAACACAATTATAGTGAAGTATATGCTAATACAGTATCACAAGATGGAGCAATTTCAGCTTACTTATTAAGTAAAAATATTATACCACCAAGAAGAGATGAACACCCAATTCATAAAAAGAATTATGCTGGTGGTTACCTTTTTTGCCCCAAAGCAGGACTATACAAGTATATGTTTGATGAAGATTTAACATCACTGTATCCATCTATAATAATGTCAATTAACATAGGTAAAGAAACACTCAAGGGTCGTATTATAGATTCAGATGACCGTAATAATAGATTGGCACTTAACGATTTAAAAGAACGTGATCCTGAAGAAGAATTATTAGTAGAAAACAAACACAGAAGACAAGCATATGTGCCTGTAAGAAAATTAATTCAAATGATTGAAGAAAATAACTTAGCTATATCAGCTAATGGTGTATTTTTTGAAACAAATAGAGAGTCAGTATTATCTACAATTCTTAAAAAATGGTTTGAAGAACGTGTTATTTATAAAGGACGTATGAAAGCTGCTTATCAAGCTAAAGACACAGTAAAGGGTGAATATAATTATTTAATGCAATATACAATGAAAATTTTGCTTAATAGTTTATATGGAGCAACAGCATTAGGTAGTTTTAGATATGGTAATGTAATATTATCAGAAGCTATTACATTATCAGGACAAAGAATAATACAAGAATCAGCATTATGTGCTAATAGGCACATGAATAAAGTAATTAAAAACGAAATTAAATTAGATTTAAATATAGATACTTCGGATGAAATTGATATAGTAAAACCTATTATATTTGAAACCGGCTCTATAGAAGAAGAAAGATTTAACACAATGGATCAAATGCCTATATTAGGTAGAGATCATACAGGCTAATAACTTAAACTTAAACTATGACATTAAAAAAACAATCTATAAGAAGTAATATGACTATTTATGCAGATACTAAACCTATTTCTAAAGATGAGCTTATTAAAATAAGTGAAACTTGGTCTGAAACCCAAGAAAATTTATTTAGAAAATGTTTAAAACAAGGTGTTTTTAGATTTAAGGTTAAAGGTATTACTTATAAAATTGTTTTAGATGAAAGAACAGATTTAGATTCAAATGGAGATAAACCAAAAACTGTACCACCCTTACCAGGAGAAAGAACATTTTAAATGAAAATAGAAGTATCAAATGGGGAATTATTAGATAGAATTTCAATTCTAGAAATTAAGAAATTGAATATGGTGGATCCTGAGAATTTAGCTAATGTAGAATTAGAATTTGCAAGTCTAAATCCAGGTGTTGTAGATTTATTTACTAAAAATGGTAAAGAAATTAAGGTATTATTTTTGGAGTTGTCAAAAGTAAATCGTATGTTATGGGATCTGGAAAACAGAGTTAGAGATAAAAGTATTACAGATAAAGAATTTAGAAAAGCATCATTAATGATATTTGAATATAATGAAGTTAGAAATCAATTAAAAAATGATATTAACATTATTTCAGGTTCAAATTTTAAAGATATAAAAGAATATAGATGAAACATATAGAAGATACTCCTTGGTGGATTTGTGATAAGGATGATGTTAATTATTGTGCTTATGTAGATACTGATTCAAATTATTTTAATGCTGAACCTATATTAAAACATTTATATCCTAATTTTGAATCCTTTGATGATAAGAAAAAAGATGGTATTTTAGAAAAAGTAGCACTTAAATATCAAGATATTATAAATGATGATTATGATAGATTAGCTCGTGAAGCATTTAATGTAACAGAACATAGATTAGAAATGAAAACTGAATGTGTTATTCGTTCAGCTTATTTTAGAGCTACTAGACGTTATGCTCAATGGATCACTAAACAAGAAGGTATTGAAAAAGAATCTTTAGATATTAAAGGTTTAGAGTTTATGAAAGCAAATTTCCCACCTATATTGGGAGATTTCTTTAATGATATTTTACAACAAGTATTAAAGGGTGAACAGAAAGATAGTGTATTAGAACAAATTAAAGTATTTAAAAAACAAATATTAGGAGGTGATATTCCATTACCAAAACTAGGTAACCCAACATCAGTAAAAAAATTAGATAAGTACTCTGGTACTAAAGCAAGAGCAGGTGAAATGTTTACTGAGATATTAAAAGGAGCTCCAGCACCAGTTAGAGCAGCAATCCGATATAATGATTTATTAAGATTATGGAGTTTAGATAGAAAACATAACTTAATTACTCAAGCAGATAAAGTAAAATGGATTTATTTAAAAGATAATCCATATAAAATAGAAGCATTAGCATTCTTTGACTATGATATGCCATTAAAAATTCAAGATTTTCTTGATATTTATGCTGACAGACAAAAAGTCTTTGAATCAATTTTATTAAACAAATTAGAAGGATTTTTCAATGATTTAGAATGGAGTTTAGATTTAAACCCTCATATAAATGCATTGTCTTCCTTTGAAATTTAAAAAAACTTACGTATATTGAACGATATGGAATTTAAGAAGAGAGATTATTGGAAAACAACAAAATGGCCTACTATGGAATTTACTACTTCCATTTCACCTAAAGGTTGTGTTGTAAATTGTGCCTTTTGCCCTCAAAGAACTTTAGAGAAAATTTATCATGCTCACAAAGGTCAACCCAAAACCTTATCATTAGCTAGATTTATTCAAATTGTAGATAAATTACCTAAAGAAGTAAGAGTTACATTTTCTGGGTTTACTGAACCTTGGTTAAACAAAGAATGTACTAAAATGATGCAGTATGCTAACTATAAAGGACATCCTTTATCTGCATTTTCAACAGGAGTAGGAATGACATTAGATGATGTTGAAGCAGTTAAAGATATACCTTGGACTAAAGGACCAAATGGTGGATTTTGTTTACATATTCCAGATGCTGAACGAATAGCTGAACACCCTTTAAGTGATAGGTTATATAAAGTATTTGAAAAATTTAAAGAATATGAAAATGATATTCAAGCATTTTATGTGATGAGTATGGGTGAACCTCATGACTGTGTAAAAGAATTATGGCCTAATCCTGTTATACCTAATTTTTGGGATAGAGCAGGTAATTTAGTAGGTGAAGCAACTATTAAACCAGCATTAGATAAAATTAAAGATAGAGTTAACCATGCACCTAAAAAAGGACCTAGTACTTGTGGTTGTATTGAACACCTTTATCATAATGTTGTTTTGCCTAACGGAGATGTTTCATTATGTTGTATGGATTATAGTTTAGAAAAAATATTAGGTAATTTATTCGTTGACGAATATGATGATATAATGCCTGCACCTTTATCTACATTTGATATGTGTGGTAGATGTGAAAATGGTGTTAGTCCAAGTGATAAAATTAGAAATAAAAATATTATTATATGATAAGTAAAAATGTTTTACAAAGTGTTATAGCAAAGTATTATTTAAATGGATTAAATAATCAGGTTAAATGGAGAATTAAAGATAAAGCTCTTACAATATATGCTGGTGAAAAAGGTAGAGTATGTAAGGTACATCTAAATGATTTTGATATCGAAGATAGTGAATTAGGTATATTTGATACTGATAAATTATCAAAATTATTATCTATTACTAGTGGTGAATTATCTTTATCATTAGAAAAAATTAAATCAGTGTATACTAAAATGCACATTGCAGATTTGAATTTTGATTTAACATATTCACTAGCTGATATTTTAATTTTAGGTAAAACAACATGGTATGAAGATCCTGAAACATGGGAAATTGATATTGATTTACAAATGGAAGATGTTGACCATTTAATTAAAGCAAAAAACGCATTATCTGATGTCAATAATATGTTAATTACAACAACACAAGATTTTGACGGTAATAATATATGTGAATTTATATTTGGTGATAACACCGGATTTTCAAATAAAATTACATATCAATTAAATGGAGATATTAAAGAAGATAATCTATCTATCCCATTTGATTCAGATATTTTTAAATCAATACTTAACTCAAATAAAGATATGAGTAAAGGTAATTTAAAATTATCAAGTAAAGGAATGGTAAAATTAACGTTTAACTCAGACGATATAGAAAGCGTCTATTATATAGCAAGAAATGAATAAAGATTTTAACGCAATTGAACAAGAAAGAAAAAATTTGGCAAATATGCCTGATCAAAAGAAACACCAAATTATTAGTTTCATTAAATCAGGAATTAGAATTTTAGGCTACTGTTTTATACCATTTAACCTAGTTGCAGCAACTGTTATTTTAGTTATAAGTGAAATAATTGGTATTGTTGAAGAAATGGTGTAATGGGAAGATTCAACAAATTAATAGCAGCATTTGGTAATATGCCTTCAATACTCGAAGGAATAAAAAACCGAGTGTTTACTAGAGATGATGTTGAAGAAATAGCCAAAATTAGAGGCAACATATGTGAAAAATGTTCTCAATTTGATACAATAGGACATAGCTGTGCCGTTCCAGGTACAGCACCTTGTTGCGCTAATTGTGGTTGTATATTAAATTTGAAAGTAAGATCAATGTCGGCTAGTTGCCCTGAAGGAAAATGGTCAGCATTTATGAGTAAAGAAGATGAGGATAAGTTAAAAGATAGCTTGGAATAGCGACTTTACTTTTTTATATTATATGTATAATAAAATAACACGTAGCTAGGGCACGCGTTATGTTTTAAATTAAATTAACCGAGAGCTTCGGCCTCACAAAACTAAATGATATGAGTACATTACAATTATTGGAAAGGCACTTAAGTCCTTTCGACATTCTTTTTAGAAACCATTTTAAATCTGATAGCACATTTCAACCAGCCTCAGATACAAAACAACCACACCCACTTAATATTTACTTTGACGATAAAGGGCTTTATTTTGAAGTTGCCTGTACAGGACTAACTAAAAAAGACGTTGTCCTTGATATCGAAGGAGATATATTAAAAATTAGTTATAAGAAACCAGAAGATGAAAAATTCCATGAAGGAACTATTCATAATGGTTTATCTAAAAAATCATTTGATTTAAGATACAAAATTGCCCCTAAATTTGATTTGGGACAAACTGATGCATCTTTAACAAATGGTCTATTAGAAATTTTTATACCATTAGCTGAAGAAGCTAAGCCAAAATCAATTAAAATTAAATAAAAGTTATTACAAAAAAACGTGTCCTAGCGGTGTTTTTTTCGTATATTACGGTCTAAACAAAATAATAGTTATATGGCAAGAAAACCAAATTCCTTAACACTTATTGAAGATCCAAGTATGGAGCCTTTCTTCATCACTAAAGATGAACACTGTTATACAGTGAATAAAAGAATCACCTCAAATGCTGACCATTTTAGGTCAACAGGTAAAAGTAAAACTTATACTAAAGCACTAACATTCCATGCTGATTTTGGAACTGCATTAGAAAGAATTACTAAAGAGCAGTTACATACAAAAGAACACTTTAAAACATTAAGTGACTTTTTAGATTATTATACTAACATTGAAACTAAAATTAAAAATTATTTAAATGAAAAAGCTTGAAGCATTATTCGACGCGGTTATCGTTAAACCAATAGAAAACGAAGAAACACTATATGGGAATATTATTGTTCCTGATATGGGTAAAGAAAAAAATGAATTTGGGGAAGTAGTTGCTGTAGGATTTGGTAGATATACCTTAAATGGCAATTTAATCCCAATGCAATTAAAAGTAGGAGATTTGGTAGTATTACCAACTCAAGGTTTTACAAAGTTACCATTTGATGGTGAAGAATATTATGTTGGACCTGAAAATCAAGTACTAGCTAAAGTTCAACAAACAGTTGAAGGTATATTAGCTGAAACTGAAGTAACAGATGAAGATAAATCAAACTTAACTGAATTATAAAAATGGAAAACGAAATTAAATTTGGCAAACACGCCAGAAAAGACATGATGAAGGGTATCAATAAATTAGCTGATGCCGTAGTATCA
>NZJA01000090.1 GCA_002691835.1 Planctomycetota bacterium | reverse complement strand
GATTCCCCTGACCGTCAAGGAAGATGATTTGGACACAGATGAGTTGATTTATCCCCTCGATTGAGGAAAGGGAGAGTTGGAATGTCAGACAAATTGATGAACATCGACGATACTAATTTTGATACGGAAATTGCGAGCGGCGGACTGGCAATGCTCGATTTCTATGCCACTTGGTGTGGCCCCTGCAAAACTCTGGAACCAGTGGTTTCTCAGTTGGCAGACGAGTACGCAGACAAGGGTGTCAAAGTAGGTAAGGTCGATATCGAGCAAGCTGAAGGACTGGCCGTCAAATATGGGATTCAGGGTGTTCCAACCCTGCTCTTTTTCAAAGATGGCGAAGTGGTCAACCAGCTCACTGGTGCTCACCCAAAACCTGTCCTCGAAAAAGCCCTAGACGAGATCAGTAGCTAAATACTTCTTGGACAGGATTCCCATGAAAACAGGATCAAGTCAGCAGTCCCGTGTGTCACAGAAATCTCTCAGAGTATCTCTCTGTGCGAGTGTTGCCCTGGTCCTGTTTTCCTCTGGGTGCCAACCCTGGGGAAAACCTCCAGAGTACCAAAGTCGGACAATCCCTGAATCTGTTCACCCGGTACTTGTTGATGCAGATCTGTCTCAGCGATTCGGAGCACGAAGAGCAGCACCCGAGACTTCTACTGCACCAGAGCTACAGTACAACCTTCCCGAAGGCTGGACCGAACTGCCAGTCACTTCGATGCGTCGCATGAACTTGCGAATCGCCGGTGACGAGAGAACAGAATGCTACCTAACAGTTTTTCAGGGTGGTGGAAGTCTCCGTGACAATATTGATCGCTGGTGTCAGCAAATGGGGAGAGATCCGCTACCTGACGATGAAGTTGCGGCGTTACCCAAAGCTCAGCTCCTCGGTATGGATGGAGTGCGCTTCGAAATCGATGGAAATTTCGATGGAGGAATGAGCTCATCCGCTGTGGAAGATGCTCGAATGATCGTCTACGTCTTGCCATTGGGTGGAGCAACGGTATTCCTGAAAGCTACGGGGCCTCGCGAGCTACTGATCGCCGAGGCCGCAAACCTTACCCAGTTCGTCGATGGATTGAGCCTGACCCCATCCGCTCCGACTCAGCCTGCTCCGCAAGCTCCAGCCGCCTCACCCCTGACATGGGAAACTCCTGAAGGATGGACGACCCTGGGCAAAAAGCCTATGCGGGAAGTCACCTTTGTCGCTGGAGCAGATGCCCGTTGCTGGATCACGATTCTCGGAGGAGATGGCGGTGGAACTCTTGCAAATGCCAATCGTTGGCGCAATGAAATGGGTCAACCGCCGCTGAAGGAAGCAGATCTGGAAACCCTTCCAAAGGTGCCCATGCTCGACGGCCAAGCTTATGTTGTCGAAGCCACGGGATCCTACTCCAGTATGGGTTCGACTGCTCAGGATGACTGGGCCATGATCGGCCTGATTCGAAATCTCGCAGGGAGAGCCATCTTTATCAAACTGGTGGGACCAAAGGCAGAAGTCGAATCAGCAAGAGGTGGTCTTGAACTTTTGGCTGAATCTCTGGAGGAGCGTAAATGAATCAGTCCAAGCATCCACTTTGGGATTCAAGATTCATCAAATCGTTCGGCTCCCTAGGACTCGCAGCCAGCATGATGTCATTTCTTCTGCTCCTCACGTTCTTGGGAACGATGGATCAAATGAATATGGGCATCTATCAGGCTCAAAAGAAATACTTTGAATCCTTGATCGTCACAGATCCCTGGGGCATGGGTTTCGCAATCCTTCCAGGGGGAATGCTCTGCATGATCATTTTCACCATGAATTTGCTCGTCGGAGGCATTCTTCGTTTGCGCCTCAGCAAAAACAATCTCGGAGTCTTTATCATTCACGTCGGCATCGCCCTCATGATGAGTGCGGGCCTCGTCAAACTCATGGCGGGAAATGACGGGTTCCTGAGACTTTGGGAAAATCAAAAGGCTTCTGAATACATCAGTCATCACGAGTGGGAAATTTCTGTCTTTCAGGCTGACACCGGTGCTGTCACGGAAAATACCCTTCATGAAACTTATTGGCGTGGAGCGAACTCCCTTTCAGTCGCTCCTGCTGACGGAGTCCCATTTACACTGAACCTTGAGTACCTGCATGGCAATTGCAGACCCCAACAGCTGACCGCAGGGGAATCCCTTCCGGCGGAGACCGTAGTGATCGATGACTGGTATTTGAAATCTGAGGCGATGGATCCTGAGAATGAACGGAACATGCCTGGATTGGTGGCCTGGATCGAGAATGGATCTGAAAAAACAGACTCCGCAGAAGGTCGCACATTTCTCTGGGGTGGTCAGAATTACCCCTGGACCTTTCAAATCGATGATCAGACTTGGGTAGTGGCTTTGAGAAAAGTGCGTCACTCGATGCCCTTCACCATCCAACTCGATGATTTTGAAAAGGTCGACTATGCGGGGATCTCGATGGCCAAGGAGTTCCGCAGTGACGTCACACAAATCTCTGAAGGATCGCAACGCAAAGTTCGTATTGAGATGAACGACCCCCTTAGGGATCAAGGCCTGATCTTGTTCCAATCCTCATGGGGCCCCCCCGATGCAAAACCGGGAGATGAACTTTTCAGTGTATTTGCAGTCGTCCATAACCCCTCTGATCACTGGCCCCTTTACTCCTGTATCATCATTGCGATTGGCATGGCGCTCACATTTACCCAAAAGTTCATGGCCTATGGGCGACGCCAAACAAAAAGACTGCAAAAGGAGGCTTCATGAGCTTTCAACCTTCTCGATCACTGTGGCTGACCAGCCCCCTGCTGCTCATACTGGCTCTGACCTTTGTATTGCCCGTCTCTGCTCCAATGCTGAGTGCACAGGACTCTACAGAAACCTCTACAGAAACCTCTACAGAAACCTCTTCGGAGAGCACTGCTGAGACCCCTGTCGAGGATGGTCAGCCTGGAACTCGAGATCCATGGTCAGACGAAATCATCGGAGAAGTCGCCCGTTGGCCCCTTCAGCACGGGGGGCGGGTCAAACCGTTTCAGACCTTTGCCGGATTCCTCATGCTCAAGGTCAATGGCAGACGTACTCTAAAACTCGATGATCAAAAACTGGATCCTGTTTCATGGGCCCTCGATTTCATGTTCTACCCCGAAATCGCAAAAGATTACCGCTGCATTCATGTCCCCAATGCAGAGGTCCTGACCGGAATTGGTTTTGATACTCAAGAATTCCGTCGCAGTGATCGATATAGCTTCAATCAACTCAAATCGGTTCTCTCGAGACTGTTTGAGCGAAGCCGAAATATCGCCCAGGCAAAGCCTGAGGCAAAAGAATGGACTCTAGTCGAACGCCAGACGATTCAACTGATGGAGGATATTCGAGGATTAGAAATCCTGCTCTATTCGATGGATGCGTCACGACAGCAGTTTGACCTCACTGCTGTCGAGGAACTGATCACGATCTTCGGTGAAAATCCGGGACCCGGTTACTCTCCGATCTTGGCACACATCGAGGGAATGGCTGAGTTGACAGCTGCTGAAAACCTGATGGCGCTGCCCGAAGATCGCCAACCCTTGGTGATCAATGCCCTGAGAAGTTTGCAGGAAGACCTGATTCGGTCTCTTGAAATCTCTGAAATGGGTTACAGCTGGTTTCCTCCGGAAGAAGTGGTCGAGAATCAGGAAAACCTTCCTATCGTCTGGACGACTTCCTCTGAGGTGATTCAGGATGCCTTGGTCCTCAAGAATACTGAAGAGCGTGGCAAAGCCCTCTTCAGCCTTGAGCAACTCCCATTTTTGGTGAATGACCGATCAGCCTTCCTCAATGAAGCGACACAGTTTGGCGATATTTTAAGAAATCTTGCGGCTCTCCATAATTCAGGAAAGCACCTTTCTACCGAAGTGTCCTTCTACAACATGGACTACTTCACCAAAGCTCTCGTCATCTTCCTTCTCGGCTTTATTGTCAGCTGCCTGGGTTGGCTTGTGCCACAGAGTCGGACTCCACAAAAAATCACATGGGGGTTAACCCTCTCCGCGACAGCTTTTCTGGTCGCTGGAGTGACCATTCGCTGCATCATTCAAGGCCGCCCTCCAGTCACGACCCTGTACGAGACGATTCTATTCATCACTGGTTGTTGCGTTCTGACAGCGCTGATCCTCGAGTATTACGATCGACGTCATATCGCACTCACCATCTCGACATTCCTGGGAGCACTGGGTTGCTTCCTGAGTAACCGTTACGAACTCAAAGAAGCGGCGACTGCTGGAGATACAATGCCCAGCCTTGTGGCCGTCCTCGACACCAACTTCTGGCTCTCAACCCATGTCACCACCGTCACTCTTGGCTATGCGGCAGGCCTACTGGCTGCCGCAATCGCTCATGTCTGGATTTTTGCGAAGGTCCTAGGCATCAAAAAATCAGATCCCGGTTTCTTCAAAAGTCTGACGCGCATGGTCTACGGGACACTTTGCTTCGGACTTTTCTTCAGTATCGTTGGTACGATTCTCGGTGGGATTTGGGCCAATTACTCATGGGGTCGCTTCTGGGGTTGGGACCCCAAAGAAAATGGTGCTCTGATGATCTGCCTTGCGGAATTGATCATCCTTCATTTGCGCATGGGTGGATACATTCGAGACCGAGGTGTCCATGTTCTGAGTGTTGCCAATGCCATGATCATCGCTTTCTCCTGGTGGGGAGTGAACCTTCTTGGTGTCGGACTTCACAGCTATGGATTTACCGATGGAGTCGCCATGCTCCTTGCCGGATTCTTTGCATTTGAGCTGATCGTCATGGGCCTGGGTCTTCTCCTAACAAAAAATGGAGACTCAAAAGCCCCGCCTTCTGCGACTCCTGAATCCGCTTGAGCGGAATCATGCCTCGACTGGAAAGCTCTCCGGAGCTCATCGTTTTCGATCTCGATGGTACTTTGATCGACTCTCTCAGTGACATTGCTTCTGCAGTGAATCGTTTCCGCATCTCTCGCGGAGGCGATTCACTGACAGAAGAATCGGTACGTCAAGCCGTAGGTCACGGAGCCAGAAGATTATGCCAACAGCTCCTCACTGATCTGGCTCAATCTGAAGAAACTCCTGAAGACCTCTATCAGGCTTTTCGCAAGATCTACATCACCGAAGCGGGTCTTCCAGATCATCAACTCCTATGGCTACCCGGAACTCATGAAGTTTTTTCGGTCATGCAGCAGTTCAAAATTTCCGCTGCGATTCTGACCAACAAACCACGAAAAGTGACAGACGTTCTCCAGCCTCGACTTCTGGAGGCTTTTCCATGGAGCCAGATCTACTGTCCAGAAGATTGTGTCGCTCCCAAACCCGATCCTTCGGGACTCCAACAGCTGATCGAGATCCACGGAACCACTGCCAAAAGAACCCTCTTCATCGGTGATTCAGCAGTAGATTTTTCGACAGGAAAAGCCGCAGGTGTCTTCACACTGGGCCTTCGGGGAGGTTATGGTCAGATCACACCGCCAGAGCCCGATGGATGGCTCGAACAAATGAGCGAGCTGGTTCCACTTCTGAATGATTCGCATCGAAAGGAACGCTAAGAATGACTGTCGTCACCTCCGGACAAAGAAAACTCCGTCGAAACTTTAGCGACCCCGAAGACCGCCTCTGCTTGGGGAGCCACCTATCAGTTTCAGGCGGTCCATGGAAAGCGGTGGAAGAAGCCATCGAACTGGATATTCGCGCCCTGCAGATCTTCACCAAGAATGCCAGCCGCTGGATTCAAAAGCCGATTGAACCCAAAGATGCTGACCGATTCCGCTCAGCCATTGAGGAGTGGGGCCCGCACCCCTTGCTCAGTCACGATTCTTACCTGATCAATCTCGCATCACCCAAAGAAGAACTCTTCCAGAAGTCGATCGCTGCTTTTGCCGATGAATTGGAACGTGCGGAATTACTGGGACTCGATTTTCTGGTGATGCATCCGGGCGCACACGTGGGGAGTGGTGTCAACGCAGGGATCGAACGTATCGCAAACGGAATGAGGGAGTCGTTCGATAGAGTCCCCCATGTCAAAACTCGTGTCCTCCTCGAAAATACTGCGGGCGGTGGATCGACAATGGGTCGGTCATTTGAAGAATTGAGTGACCTTTTAACCGCCATCGATACACCGGAAAGAACCGGAACCTGTATCGACACCTGTCACATGTTTGCGGCAGGTTACGAATTACGGACTGAAGAAGGCTATGAAGCCACCATGAAACAACTCGACAAAACCTTGGGAGCCCGTCGAGTCTTCGCCCTCCACCTCAATGACAGTAAAGGGGATTTGGGAAGTCACCTGGATCGCCATATGCATATCGGCGAAGGCCTGATCGGAAAGAAAGGATTTGGCTTCGTCATGCAGGATTCACGATTTGCGGGTATTCCAAAAATTCTTGAGACTCCCAAAGTCGAGGATATGGATGAAAAGAACCTGAAACTGCTCCGCCGACTCGGTAAACAGAAGGACTGAACGATGAATGAATCAGCAGACGACCAGGAATGGCTGGCCGTAGCGAGAGGCGGGCCTTCAGAAATTCGTGAAATGGCACAGCTGTTATCAGGGGAAGGGGTCACCCCCCGAGTGCTTCCGGTACCGGGAGGCTGAGGAACCCAGCTCATCCTTGCGGTCGCAAGGAATGATGTGGCCCAGACACAAAAAATCCTGAGCTCACTGCAGGAGGCTCCACCTCCTTCCACAGGTGACTGCCCCGCCTGCGGCGCGTCCGTCTCTGAATCGGATGAGTCATGCCCGGACTGCGAGCTTCGACTGAGATAAGGCCTGGTGCTTGCCCTCAAGGTGGCGTTATCAGGGGCGCTTCCTCAGCAAGTCGATCGCATGCTGGCTCTGGATCACAGAAACATCGGCATTCCGTACAAGATCCTCAAACTCAGATCTCGGTCGATGACTCCAACCCATTGCACAAAGACGCAATGCCAGAAAACGAACTCCCTGAGCAACATCAAGGCGAGCGGTTTTTGTCAGGGTCTGAAACCAATCTGCAGGAAATTCTCCCTCAGAATCAAGTCCCCCAAGCGCTCCGTAAAGAATCCACATTCGGTACGATTCAGAGTCAGAGTCGATTCCATGGAGTTGAAGGATGGAATCCAAACGAATATTCCGTGCCCGTTGAAATGCCACCAGTAATTCATCGCCTCGAAACTCATGGCGAATAAAGAATTCAGCCCAATCTTCCAAGACAGATACCAACTGATCCCCATCGACATGACGCAAGAGCTCTTTACCGGCTTGCAGTTGCCATGGCAGATCCATTCGATCAATTTTTGATTGGAGTTGAAATCTTAAATCGGGATCTGCCTGCGAATAAACCTTGCCCAAAACTCCGAGAGCAATCTGTCGAAATTCTGGATCTCCCGAATCTATCCACTCAAGGACCCACTGATCCAACCATGCAGGAGACTCCACTTTTATCTCCGACTGCAAACCTTCGATCACAACTTTGCGCCAGCGCTGTCTCACTGAAGATCCTTCCGGATATTGCTGAGGATCTGAGAGAAACTGATCCATCCAGAAAAATGCCAGATCCCCATCGATCCCCTTCACCTGCCACAGCCAACGATCCAGGCCGGAGAGATCTTCATAACCCTCGATCCACAATTCGATGGCCCATTCAAGACACCCCTTCCGATCCGCCCATAATTCACCGGGCATCGGTGAAAGGGAGAGGGCCGTTCCCAAAGCCACCAATAAAGCCCGTTTCTCATGAAGCGTGCCTCCTCCCTCCAGCAATAATTGTAATAACTGGTCCCCCATTCCTGGCTGACACTCGAGCAAATCGGCCAAAGAGTCTGCGACCTCTTCCCCTCGCTTCCCGGCTTCGATCAGTCGCTGCAGCGGAAGTGTCCAAGGGCCCTGCCGCAACTGTGAGTTGAGAGAAGGGCTCTTTGGTGAGTTCTGCTGAGCCGAAGAGTGATCGAGCGGTGGAGCTGTCGTTTTGATGGTTGGCGTAGTCCTTGGCCCCCATGAGATGGGATCGTTTTCTGTGAGTACCGTCACTTCAGGTACTTCAGCCGAAATTGCATCAAGATTTGCAGAGGCTCGTGAAGCGGGCTCTTCCCACTTCCAAACCGTGACGATCAATAACATCACCAAACACCAGCAGAGTTTCTTCGGTTGGCGAAGTAAAAAAAGGCGCACCAGTATTTCCCGAACGGGTGTTTCCAAAACGGGTGTTTCCCGACTTTTCTCTGAGCTTGCGTCTTTCATCGACTCCCCCCTGCACAATCAGAAGTGGAAGATTCTCCAACACAGGGTAACGAGACCCAATGATCCAACGTTTGCCAGATGCGAGCTTCTCCAGCCGGCAGACATTCCCTGCTCCAGCAGATAATGAAAAAATCGGTGCACTCACATTGCAACATTTGCTGAAGGATCGATCGGGGCTGGCGTTCAAACAGGCAACACCCCGAACGCACCACGGGAAGAGCATGCTGAGGTTCCAACATCACCCATAGAGGGCACTGGGGTTGAGGAAAGGTGACCTTCGCCCCCCAGCGCTCGAACAGCAGGGTCAAGGGCATGTCTGCACAAGGATTTGCAATCGGAGAGACCTGCTGACTCATTGGCAACTGCCGAGTTCCGATGCCCGGGCATTCTTCGGAACAACTCATCCCGGGAGGGATCAGGTCACCCGAGCTGGAAGCCACTTCCCAAGTTACCGTGGCTGCCTCCAATGATTCGGAGGAGGCCTCCAGAGGTACCGAAGTTGAACCGGCTACCCCTTCCGGAAACAAAGTGAATAACAGACCCAGTCCCCAAACCAGTCCCAACACCGACAAGCGATGCTGGCCCCCCTGCTCTTTCCAATTTGATAATCTGAAAAAATCGTTCGACACCATCTCACTGCCTCTCCTTCGG
>NZJA01000089.1 GCA_002691835.1 Planctomycetota bacterium | reverse complement strand
TAACCCTGCAACTTTAAATCCGATTCCCATTTGGGTCAGCAGTTACGTCATGCCTAAAATTCGTTTTGGCGCGATACTCGGTATGCCCGAAGAAAATGAAGCCCATCGGGAATTCGCTCACGCTCTCGGAATCCCGCTGACGGGATCAGGGTCTGCTTCGGGACGTCGACGCAGACGCCCCAGTCGTCGCCGTCAAGGCGGCGATGGATCCCATGAGAAAAAAGGATTATCGGGGACTCTTGAATCGAGGGGACTTACTGAGCCCTATATCGATTACAAGCTGCATGACTGGGTTTTTGACCGTCAACGCTTCTGGGGAGTTCCGATCCCCATGGTGGAGTGTGAAGATTGTGGTTCTGTAGCAGTTCCAGAAGACCAGCTCCCGGTCAAGTTGCCGGAAGTGGACCAACTGAAAGACGTGAACGACGGTGAGAACCCGTTGTCCGGCTTTGATGAGTGGATCGCAGTCGACTGTCCCGCTTGTAAAAAGCCTGCTCGTCGTTGCGTTGATACCATGCCCGATTGGATCGGTTCCTGCTGGGGGCATCTGCGTTGCCTGGATCCGGGTTATGCGAATGCGATTGCCCAGCCGAATCACCTGCAGCGTTGGACTCCTGCAAACCTCTGTGTCGGGGGGATCGAACATGCCGAGCTTCACCTGATGTACGTGCGCTTTGTCAGCCACTTCCTTGCTGACATCGGAGTGACTCCTCGACAGGAACCTTACCGAAGGCTCTTTAATCAAGGACGTATTCGTTCACAGGAATCGGAACTGGGTTCCGAAGAAGAAGTTTCCCGTCGGGGTCCCCGAGTGATCGCCAGTGAGTATCTGGATCGGTATGGTGCTGACGCTCTCAGGTTACACCTGTTGTTTATGGGCCCACCGCAGGATCACGCCGAATGGAGTGATGAAGGCTTGAAGGGGTGTGCTCGGTTTTTACAGAGAACCCATGAAGCGATTCGCGGTCGAATCGGTCAGGGAAAGTTTGTCAGTCGTAACGTATTGGTCGCCAAG
This sequence comes from Planctomycetota bacterium, assembly GCA_002691835.1. The sequence goes on along the minus strand of NZJA01000089.1, from coordinate 8,169 downwards.
CATCGTCTGATTCGCCGAGTGAGTCGGGCAATCCGAACCTATCGTCTGAATAAGGCGGTGAGTGCGTTTATGGAGTTCGTCAAACTTCTTCGGAGCGATGAGTTTTCTCCGGAAGAAGTCGACAAGCAAACTCTCAAAACTTTCACGATCCTTTTGGCTCCTTTTGCTCCGCATATGGCGCACGAACTTTGGGATCAGTTGGGAGAATCGGGCGAGTTGACTGCAGAGGCATGGCCAGAGCACAGTGATGAATTGCTGCAGCCCACCGAGGTCGAATTGGCTGTTTTCGTCAACGATTCTCTCGTCGACCGAATGACGGTCGAGCTGGAAGCCACGAAGAATCAGGTGATCGATCAGGCGCTGGAGCTCTCTTCTGTGAGGAATCGGACTGGGGGCAGATCGGCAGACCGGGTGATTCATGTTCCTGACCGACTGCTGAAGCTCGTCTTTGCTTCTGCAGAGGGGGAGACGGGTGAATCTAAAGACGACGTCGCTTCGAACGAGGAGCCCTTTTTCGACCCTAAAGCCTGAGGATGAGGAATTAGGCGCAATTTTCGCCTCTTTGAGGGGGAAATGCGGCTTCCGATAACGCCTGTTTTGCCAGTCTTTGTAAATACATCGTAATCTCCTCTGTGGGGTCACCCGGAAGCAGAATCTGTTCTCTCCGGCGTTGATCCATGCGGAAACGGGGAAATCGATGACTGACAAAATAAACTCCAGTCCCTGGCCACTGGTCTTTTCTACAGTTCTGTTAACTCTGGGTTTGACCGGCCTTTGGCAAGATGTGGAAAGCCGCAGTCTTGCGAATCGGGCGGTTGCCGACACCTTTCCAGTTTCTGCAGGCTGGGAAATGGGGGTCGGCAACGATGAGTCGACCGTCAGTCTCCCGGGGATTTCCCAAAGTGAAAAATCGATCAAGTCATCCGTGACAGGTCCTGTTTCCATGCCATTCGATGAGCGCGCCGAGGAACGTAGCCGTATTCTTCGGGAACTGGACAATCGAAGTGCAACCCTCACTCGCAAACTCAGACAGGAATGGCAAGCCTCTCATCAGGATTTTGAAGATAAAGTGCAGGGAATGTTAGTCTCCAGCAGCAATGCCGATGCTGAAACTCCTGATTCGATGTCTTCTCGCTCGACCCTCGTAGCGACTCTGAGTGAGTCGAGGAGCAAGGTCGAGCAGATGATTTACCCGATCGTTCAGATGAAGGGGAATGGCACTGTTGGCAGTGGAGTGGTGGTTTTCAATGAACCCGCTGCCGCGAATCTTTGGTACACCTGGGTGGTGACGGCCTATCATGTCGTTGAAGAAGTTCGAGACTTCAGTAATTTCGATAGCACCATCGTCGATGTTCATTTCTTTGATCCTGAACTGGGCAGAGTCTCTGAAGAGACTTATCAGGGACTGGAAGTGATCGCTTATCCCGAAGCGGATCTTTCGCTCTTGCGGATCGAGCGTCATCAGCCTTGGCCTTATTTGGCCGATGTGGCTTCTGAAAATGTTTGCTCCAAGCTATCGGTCTTTGATTCGGTTTATGCCGTCGGCTGTCCTCTTGGAAATCAGCCGATTCCGACACGGGGTGAAATCTCTTCTCAGTACAAAAAGGTCGGCGACGAAGTTTATTGGATGGTGAGTGCACCGACCTTTTTTGGAAATTCAGGGGGAGGGATCTTCCTTTCTGATAACGGTCAATTGGTCGGAATCAGCAGCATGATCTACACCTACGGCAAAAGAGCCCCAATGGTGGTGCCCCATATGGGCCTGTTTGTGCCTTTGGCGCATGTCAGGTCCTGGTTGCGAAGAGAAGGGTTTTCCCATCTTTTGGGAACATCTACTGGGACCCCAGTATCCGCTTCTGGTGTCGATATGGGCGAAGTGGGCAAGGATTCTGGGTCATTTTGACCCGGAAGCTTCATCCTTGTATCCTTATTCCTGTCAGGATTCCGAATCTTGTTCCCGGGAGGGGACTATCGGGTCATGAACAAACCTGAGGGGGGAATCCCCAGCAGGCATTTTGCAGGATCAATCCTGCCTCCTGAGTTGACTGGATATAACCGGAAGGATGTCAGCGATGAACGCTGGATCGATCATGAAATGGCTGGCTAGCCCTGCTCTTGCACTGATGTTGACGATGACTCTCTGTACTGAAGTCATTGCTCAGGACCCACCGGCTCCCGCAGGAGGAGCGGTCAAAGAAGCTGTAGCAAAGGATGACGCTGCAGCAGTGGATGACATTCTGGGTCTGCCGACCAGTGATCCGGAGGCGATCGCGGTCATCGATCGATACCTGGAAGCTGTCGGCGGCAAGGAGCGTCTGAAGAGTATTCAGGATCGAGTGGAGCGCTTCCGTAACAAGAAGATCGAACCCACGAATGAAACGATCATGAAAATGTCGCGTTTCCTCAAGCGTAACGATGGCGCTTTGATGATTCGTGAAGAATGGCAACTCCCTGGTTTGGGATTGACCAAGAATAATGAGCCTTTGAATTTCGTTCAGGTTTATGACGGCGAAAAAGCGTTCGTCAAAGCCATGGGAGCTGTTTCTCCGCTTGCAGGCAAAACTCTCATCGTTTTTGTTTGGGATAAGCATATCGATGACTTCTTTTGTTCCTTTGCGGATAACGGCTACATTGCAAAGCTGGCCGAGGATGACACGGTTCAGGGGAAGTCCTGCAAAGTTGTGGAACTGAACTCCTTTGCCGGAAACCAGCGCATGCTCTTCGCCTTCGCTGAAGAAGATGGGCTGTTGATGCGCAAGACCTGGCAAGAAGGTCAGGCCCCAGCCGTCATCACCAAGGAAGTCTTCTATGAAGATTACACGCGGATTCGTTTCAGTGATGATCGCAATCAGTGGATCAAAACACCGATCGCCAAAAAGATCTTTGAAGATGGTGAACTCAGCCTTGAGGTGAACTTCGATGAAGTCACCCTGAATGCTGGGGTCTCCTCAAACATCTTTGGTCGTCCAGATGGTCGATCTTTTGAAGAGGTTCGCCGTGAGCGTGAGGCTGCCCGTGCGAAAGAGGCAGAGGGAGAAACCGCTGGCGATGCCGCCAAGGATGGTGAAAAGAAACCCGTTTGGGAGAAGCCCAAGCCGAAACCCAAGCCAGTATGGGAAAAGCCCAAGCCGAAGCCTGCTCCGAAGCCCGCTCCGAAGCCGACACCAGAGCCAGCTCCTGCGAAAGAGACTCCTGAGGGGCGTCGTTAATCGAATCCTCAAGGTATGAAGAAAGGGTGTGACCGTTGTGACGGTCACACCCTTTTTTTTTGGTGGAACTGAAGTTTTGGTTCTGGGGTTAGGGCTGATCGTCCTCGTCCTTGACGGCCGATCCTGATTTCAACACAAGCTGTCCGCAGGCTCCATCGATGTCGAGCCCCCTGCTGCGTCTGGCTGTGACTTGCCCATCGTAGTGGCGGCAGACTTCTTCCCGAAAGCGTTCAACCGTGTCTTCATCTGCTGCACGAAAAGGCGCACCCTCAAAGGGGTGAAAAGGTAACAGATTGATATGACCATGGCATTTGCGGGCAAATGCAGCCAGAGCGAGAGCCTCTTGGACGTCATCATTGACTCCAGGCAGCACCACATACTCGAGGCTGATTCGACGAATCTTGTGGCGAAGTTTGGAGAGCGTGTCGAGGAGGTCCGAGAGTCGATGCTTGGCCTGGATGGGGACGATTCGGGCGCGAGTTTCATCGACTGCACTGTGCAGGCTGACTGCCAGGCGGATCTGCGGGTGCTCTTCGATCAGTCGAGGGATCTTCGGCACGATTCCTACGGTCGAGACGGTGATCCGACGCGGGCTCATGGCGAATCCGTCTGGAGATGTGAGCCAGTGCAGAGATCTGGAGACTGAGCCGAAATTGTGAAGCGGCTCTCCCATACCCATGAAGACGATCTGGGTGACTCCGACTTTCCCTTCGTTGCGGGTGAAGTGGTCCACAGCATGCCATTGACCGACGATTTCACTGGGAGTGAGGTTTCGTGAGAGCTTCATTGTCCCTGTGGCACAGAAGGTACAGCCGGCAGCACAGCCCACCTGACTCGATACGCAAAGGGTTCCGCGATCCTGTGTCGGAATCCAGACAGATTCGACAGATTTCCCATCTTTTAGCCGAAAGAGGAACTTCAGGGTTCCATCGGTCGAGCGAAGCACCGTGTCGATGGTGACGGGGGGTGCGAGCAGATCAGTGGCCAAGTCTTCCCGGATTGTTTTGGAGAGACTCGTCATATCGGATGCGAGAAGGGTTCTCTGTTCGAACAGATGCTCACGGATCTGCCGCCCGCGGTATGCAGGCAGGCCTCGATCTTTACACCAACGGGTGAGGTTTTGATCGAGTTCAGCGGGGTCACCGTCAAGCAGGTGTCCGGCGGGGTTTGTTGACGAATTCATCGGCTCTGTTTCTCCAGGAGTTCGCCCTGGGGTCCCAGGATCAGATGAATACTACCGGGCATTCGTGTTTGATTCCCCCGAAAGTGATAGGAGAGGGAGGAATCTGAAGAAAGAACCACCCGGGCATTTTTGAAAGTCCAGACGAATCCGCCTTGTGGATCCTGTTCTTCGACGACGGGTTCTGCACCGTCACCAAAAAATGTGAGATCCACGGACCCCTGACTTCGTTGGAAGGGATTTGATGCTGTGGGAGGGGAATGGATCCAGATGATGCTATCTCTGTCCCAGCGAAACATCGATGATCCGACCTTGAATCGATTACGGTCGCGATAAACACGAACGCCAAAGACTTCGAAAAAGTCTTTGCGATCCGAGTGCCCGAAGATTGGCTTGGCGTCGCTTTCCTCGGTGGGTAACTGGAAACGAAATCGTGTTTCACCGAAATACAGAGTCGAGCTCCAGTGAATTTCCTGTTGTCGGGATTTGGCAGTGCGGCGTTTGTTCGTCTCTGAACCAGAGGTTTTGTCGACACTTTGGCAACCGGCAGAGATCATTAGGATGATCACTAAAGGAACACTCAACATCCTGAGCGATGGCTGAAATCGCTTAGAGCAGTTCCAGGGGCTGGGGGGCTGATTTGAGGGCACCGTGTTCTCCTTGCGGCGAGAGAGACCGTGTTCTCCTAGCGGCGAGAGAGGAAGTGTTCCTCTCCGTGGAGTGCCATCTCAGCACGAATCTGTCTCAGTTCATACCGAAGTTTCTGACGTGCATCCTTGGCTTTGCCTGAGAAATCGTGGAATTGTTTCTCTGTCAGGATTCCGGCAATCGACAAAAGGACCTGGTCTGTGTTGACAGGGTGATCAGCTAAAGCTTGTTCTTCAATTAACAGATTACGAACGGCTCGAAGAGCTTTTCTTTGCTCAGGTTCGAGATCCAGTCGTTCAATTTTTTGATAGAGATTTTGGATAGGGCTCGGAGTCATGCTGTCGAAGCTGTGAGTCAGCAGGCTTGCAGTGATGATGGCGAGAAGGAAAATAGAAGCTCGGCTTCGGAGATGAGACCCGAAGAAGCGCTGAATCAGATCAGTTTTTGTCATCGACAAGGACCCTTTCAGGGTCAAGGGCGGCGGCAACGCCCGACCTCAGGCTACACGATTTTTAAATTTTGGGAATGCCAGTTTTGCTTCAAATGTAAGTGGGGAGGTGGACCCCACTCCATGGTGGATCGAAGCTTTGACACCTACAGCATCTGCTCTCATCGATTCCGGAGCCACAGTGGGGGCTGGACGATGGTTCGTTTCCGAACTGCAAGAAGAGCAGGTCCAGCTCCAGGATGGGACGGGAGATGATTGACATTGCCGGGCACTGCGTTGGCAGCGTGGGCAAATCTCCAATTGGTACGTGTTACAAAAATGAAACCAAAGGGCGAGGGACGTAAATCGGTCCGCCTGAAATTCTTTGACGATCTCCATCAAACCTGACTCCTTCCAAAATCGGGATTGAAGTTCTAATCACCTTTCTCAGTCAAGGTGCGTATCTCTTGACCATGCAAGGGGCATGCCAATCCCGGCATCCGCGAAGATGACACAGAGGGGTGGACTCTGACTCCGTCTGCCTTATTGCAAAGCGGTTGATTCGCCCGTCATTGATTTAAAACCACGCACTGACAGCTGACCTCCTGCGGTCGTTGTCTCAACCCTGGCGCTGGCGGAGGCGGGTCATTCGCAAGAAAGTTCAAAAGCAGGGAGGTCGTAAAATGAGGAAATCGATCAGCAAGCAGTGTCGTGAAGAACTCTCTGTCGCCGCTTTAAAGGGCCAGAACGCAGCTCAGATTGGAAATTCAAATTCAAGCCTGAATCCTGAGCCATATCTTTGGTTTCGAGAAAGCGATGATTGGCCGCAAGGATTTGAGGATCTCGGCTCGACACAACCGGAAAATCTGTGGAGATGGGGCCCTCTCAAAATTCAGGGAAGTCGGGTGATGGCGATCGTCGGGTCGAGGCGTGCATCGGTGTTGGGGCTCGCTCGAGCCAGAGAGGCCGGCTTACAGCTTTCGCAGGCGGGTATTTCAGTGATCAGTGGTTTGGCCCGAGGGATTGATGCCGCCGCACTGAGGGGCGCATTAAAGGGGGACGTTCCCCCTGTGGCGATCATCGGAAATGGATTCCCAAAGATCTATCCTCCTGAGAATCAGCTGCTCGCTCATGAGATTGTCGAGGCCGGAGGGGCAATTTTGAGTGAGTATCCTCCGGGTACTCCTCCGAGAGGTTTTCATTTTCCACAAAGGAACCGATTGATCAGTGCATGGTCTGAAGCGGTGGTCGTGATCGAGGCGACAAAAAAATCAGGTTCTTTGGGGACGGCGCATCGAGCACAAGAGATGGGCCGCGAAGTCTTGGCTTATCCAGGTGCTGTCGAGCGGGGACAACATACGGGTTGTCATGCGTTGATTCGTGAAGGAGCCGTATTGGTGGAATCGGTCGAGTCGATCCTGGAGTGGGTAAATGGGCACCGGGATCTGCACGTCCGAACAGTGGAGGAACGAAGATTGAAGCGTTTATGGAAGCTGTGTGGCCTGGATGAAAGATTCTCAGAACCCGCAGGGGCGGGAGATCTGGCCACTTTGCAGCAGCAGACCGGCTGGTCTGCTGCATTTCTTCTTCAGGTTTGGTGGAGCTGGCAAGAGCGTCACCGTTTCGGCAAGGAACAAGACCTGAATCAAGGGCAAATGTAGCCCGGACAGTCGAGCCCATCGACGGTCGGATCTGCACCACAGACGTCGGGGAGCGGGAGTGAGTCTGCACCACCGAAGAGGTATGAGAGGATCTGGATGGAATCGGCGATGTCGACGAGTCCGTCGTCATTCGCATCGAGAGCGTCGTCGCAATCGATGGCGGTCTCACCGGCAAAAAGAACGCCGAGCAAGGTGATGGGGTCACCGATGTCACGGTTCCCATCCATGTTGGTATCTCCGCGAATGAACTGATCTGTGATCACGACGATGATTTGAGCCCCCTCTTTTTCAGGAATAATGGATGCTCCTGCGACGGTTGCCAGCACATTTTGAACCACTGGTTGACCGAGAGTGTCGACGAAATCGAGATAAGGAGTTTGAGAGGGGAGAGTTCCTGAATAGTCAATGGTTGCGATAGCCACGTTTGAGCCAAAGGTCAGATTCTGCTGGAGTGTGAAATCAAACAAGCAGGCGATGGTGATCCCATCGGGGTGAATGGCTGTTTCAAAAAAGTCTGGGCCAGTGTTGTTATCAATCGCGGCCAGCTCACTGCTCATGTTGATGGCGGTCGCCTGAAGGGCCCCCGCAAGATGTCCGATTCCCATGGAAAATCCGCCACACGGGATGAGTGACCCGGTGGTTTGCAGGATTTCCGGAGTCGCAGAAAAGAGGCTCCCGCCGTCACTCAGAATTTCGGGAATCCGGAAAGTGAAGGGCGACACGCTGGGTGGCGTGACCTCTACTGTGGCACTGGCATTCTCCATGAGTGTTCCAAAGTCAGGCCCTTGGATATCCGCAAGGGATTGACCAAGGCCATCGAGTTGCCAGCCTTTGTCAGCGACCACTTCTCTGGGAGCTCTACGGTAAATTAACCGGGCATCGACGGTGATCGGGCTGACTGACCCCGTGAGATCGAAGCGGATCTGGGTTGTGTCGGTTGCCAGAGGAGCAATCCGGTTATCGAGGACGATGGCAGTGGCCTCGGTGAAGATGACCCCTTCTGTCCCTGTCGCATCCTGATTGATTTTTGCAAAGAGTTTTCCC
>NZJA01000088.1 GCA_002691835.1 Planctomycetota bacterium | reverse complement strand
TTGCCGAGAAAAGAACCGTTATGTTATTGACTCAGCAGACATGACTGGCGGTTCCACGACCGTTGAAAATCTTGTTTTGCAGCATTATGCCAGTAAGCACGCTGGTTGCTGGCGAGGTGTACACTCCGAGTCTCGTATATGGACCACATTTTTTTCACTTCTGTTCGCAGATGTGATTTTCATGCCCATTGTTCACGCATTTTCGTCCCCTTTTCAATACTCGCCTTGTGATTTTTGTTCAAAAAGTTTCACGCAGTTCAGACAAGCGTCCATAAATGACCGTCTCGCCCAAATTCGAAAGGGCTACGCTAGAATTTTACTCATCAAGGCATGGTCTGCACATTTTGATCATGATCTCGTGGGTATACACTGGGCCATATTGCGGATTGAAGACCTGTGTATAGTCGCTGACGGGCTGGGAGGAACTGCACTTGCTAAGGTTATGCAACTATTGGCAACTGATTATTTATGCTGGAGGTGGGGAGCTCCAGATTTAGTTTTGTGGAATTCCGTGAGCACAAAAATTGGGAAGGACTGTGAGTCTGTAGTCAAGGTTGTAGAGGTTAAAAGCACCAACGACCAGCTGAATAATCAACAAGGTGCGTGGTTGTCGGTATTGAGGGATGCGGGTGTTGCCGCGACGCTGTGTAGAGTATCACCTTGACATTGGAGAGAACCTGCGAGAACGGCAAGAAATATGTAAAAAAACTGCGATTTTCTCAATATAAACGAAACAGACGAGGATATATTAAACAAGTCTTTGAAACTAAATTGTTGTCTTTCTCAGTTGTCTTCTGCGCTCGAAAGTCTCTGAAGCACAAGCTGAAGCGCATCTGAGTCAAGGTTTTGAAGTTTTTCAACTGCGTCTTCAATAGCTGCGTCGCGACCAAGAGATGAAACTTCCTCTTTCACCAAGTTGATGTTCGTTCGCAGCCATTTTGTGACGATTGCATCGTCATTCCAATCAATCGCATCTGTGAAGGCTATTGATGACAGGTGCGATTCGACCGTTGCAAGGTCTGCCCCAGCCACCGCGGCGAGATCATCGATTTCAAGTCGTCGTTGTAAGCGGTTGTAGAAATACTCCCTGGCTGTTTCCCATGTGACAACATCTCGAATCACCCCCTTGGCCAGCATGCGACCACTTCTATCGTGCAGGTCAGCAAATTCATGTGCAACTTGAGTGTACATCGGCGACAATTGTGCTTCCCGGGCAGAAATTTCCTCATGATTTGCTTCGGGCTCTTGATCAAGTTCGAGAAGGACAGGGTCCAAGCGATGCATGGCAGCTTTTTGGTCCTTGTCGCGGAATTTGACCTCGCATATCCCAGGTGGCTCAAGGATACCACCACGACTTTCCTCATCTGCATACATTTCCATTCGTGCTTCGTTGATGGTTGGATCTACAACAACCCAAGCGCCGCCACGAAGCTCACCATTAGGTGGTATGTACACGAAAACCGGGTGGCGATACACCCTGAGTTCGTCAACAATCATGGCTCCAAACTTGAGAATTTCCCCATACATGTCCCTTGTACCACCAGAAAAGCCACGCCAATTGGCAAATATAATCAGGGGCAGGTTCTCTGCATTGTTGAAATCCCGAATCGCCGTTGCTGTCTTGTACGCGGAGTCTGGGAACCAAACCTGCCCGGCTTGAGCTAAAACAGCTTCGCGAGACTCGGGATTAGCAGGATCGGCGGGTATCCGTTGCTCCATGAGGCGGGTCTCAACTGCTATGACGCCCATCGGTATTCCACCGAGGCGGGCTCTGCCACATACCACAGACTTTCCCCACTCGGCCATGGTTTCTGTCCACGAGTCTTTGTCAAAGAATCCGCTCACCCAAGACCCATCTGATGCTGATTCAACACCGGCGATCATGTGCCGAGGGTCGTACGGAGTTTTTGTTGGTTTGAAATCAATTGTGCGGGTAGTGGGATCAGCCGATGGTAGTGAAGGTGATCGCGTGAAGCAGTTGTTTGGAACGTATGATAACCATCTCAATATTGCTCTGACGCCCTCTTGGTCGTCGTCGACCTGCATGTGGCTCACCCCATTTGGCATCATCACCTGTGGGCCACCAAGTTGATCTTGCGAAGTGTACACCTCGCGACCAAGAAGTTTGTTGAGAGCAAGATATCCCGTGAGGATGAGAGGGCCATTCGTCATCTGGATGTTCCTTTGTCCGAGGCGACACAAATATGCACCGATTCCGACAGAGCGCCCAGTGATGTAGGAAAGCGTGAATGCGTCGGCGTACGCGGCAGACTGTTCCCCGGCGATCATTCCTGATCCTCGAAGATTTTCGACTCCTATTCCATGGATTTGTCCAATGATGTCATCAAGTTTCATGCGCGTTTCTCCATCATCAACTAGCTCAGAAGCATTCACGGTTCCGGCTGGAAATGCGGCGTAGTCATCTGGCGACAAGTACAGGTACTTAAAACCTAGTGATGGGTTAGAGGCGTCATTCCATGCTACCTTGAAGTAAGGCTTAAGCTCTTCGACGAGACCAATGCGAGCACCTGAGTTTGAAGCGATATAAACGCGGGGGAGGCCTCTCTGTCGCGCATATTGTGAAACAGCGAAATAGAAATCATCCTCTTTAACGCCAAAAGAACCCGACATGAAGGTGCAATCATTGCCCACCAAGACTATTTCGCGCCCATCTGGATATTCAGGAGTCTTCATGAAACACTGCCAAGCAACCATACCAATATCATTGGAGCCCGCGATGCGACTCGCTTCAGCTTTGCTTAAGCTTCCACCATCAGGGCTCAGAACCAACTCTTCAGCACGGAACATGTCAACTGGTACCTCGCCACCGCCAGAGGTGGCGATATATTGACGCCACTCGAGCACCATTGCTTTTTCGATGAGACCAAGGAAGTCATATATGTATGTTGTTCCTATGGCTCGAGCAATGGACCGCTTCTGCTGCAGTGTCCCCGGCATTGGGTAAGGCTCCAAAAAACATGCCTCTTCGGCGCCATCTGCACCAAGCATGCAGAATTGTGTTGCTTTGCCTGTTTGCGGATCGAGATATTCGCGATATACATCAACCTTTAGCCATTGACCTGACATTGACGTTGCCATGATGCGAACCGGGATCTGCACTTGGGAATCCGGATTCTCGGCAATGCGGAATCGAATTTCGATTTCGTCCACCTGTTGAGTTAGGAGCTCCGTTGAATTTCGGCTGATGAACTCTAAAACCTTCATTTTTAAGGCTCCGACGCATGCATCGAAAGGACTGCTCGTTTGTAAAGGGAGAAAATTAATATAAATTCTCCCAGAGCTGGTTCCCTTGGTTCGAGGATCGAGGCTGGCAAGGTCAAGGGCTTCAACAGCTTTTCCGAGGACACGTTCGATGCCGCCGTCCGCTGCATCGCGGGAGTGGCTGATTCGACGGAGCAGCATATGTTTTTGAAGGCCTCGCTTTCCAAACCCTTGTTTGGATTCTCCAACATACACATGAAGATCTCTATTGACAGTTGGGAGACGTGTCAGGTTGTAGTTCTCAAGGCGGGCAAGTTCCAGCAGATGTGCTACTGTGGGTCTTTCGCCCCGGTAGAGAGGATCTTCCTGATAACCGCTCGCGGCGGTAAATGTGTAGTAATGCGGGAGATTTGGAGGGACATAGCTGATGACGTTGACGAACTTCACGCCGAGTTCAGCCATTCGTCCTCGAAACTCGCTTAAAACAGCGGCGCAACGATCTGCAAGTGACCCGTCATCAGCCTGATTACTGAGGGCTATATGCAGCACATGAATCGGGGTGTCCTTGGATGCATCACCTATGTGACTTGCAAGTCGGTCAAGAATGGCTGCCATCTGCATTTTTGCTGTCTCAAGAGTTGAAGTGACAACCATGACACCAAAACGGAGAGGTGATTCCTCTGGGTAGGTGTTGAACTGGAACTTGAAATTCATGGAGTCTAACCCATCGACGCGAACGATATCTGTGGATATGACATTGTGTGCACGATACACGCGTTTAGTGTACACTTCAAGAGCTGCATCAGCAACGTCCGCATCGGAATCAACAAAGAGTGAAGGCAACAAATCGACAGCAAGTGTGGGAGATTCTATGAGACTCTTCAGGTCTCCTGCCTCTGCTGTTCCCCATGCACGGTCCAAGCCTACCCCGCCTGATAGAATGCTTTTGAGCTCAGAAAGTCGCTTGTCAATCGAGGGCAGGCGCTTTTCGAGCAAAATGTTTGAGGCTGTGAGGGCAAGTTCGCCGTAGTCAGTGCCCCGAAGATTTGAAAGTTGCTCAATGGATGCCCGAAATTCATCAGATATGGGCGAGTGATCATCAGCCCAGCCGATTGGCCCTCCCATGATTCGCTGCGGTAGCGTTGGCGCCTGTTTTAACAGGCTAATGCCCAGTTGGGTTCTGTGCTTGATCCGGGCGTGAGCGAGGACAATTTTCAGCAGACCGTCGAGATCTCCACTGTTAATGCGGGTCTGTTCCCGCATTACTGCATCAACTTTCTTGCCAGCAAACAATTGTTCCACTGCAAGGTAACGATCAACAATTCCATTTAAAACCGAGCAAGCCCGTTGCCAACGCCCACCATCAATATCGGACAGGGTGGGATCACAAAGACGTTCAAGAAGATTGTTAACGGTTTCCTCGACGGGCAGGACGTATCCATCCAGCAGAAGATTGGTGGCAGATATCGCCGCTTCAAGAGCTTCAGAAGCTGAAGGTGGGGCATCAGATCCTTCATCTAAGCTGCATCGAAACTCTCCTCCGAAAGGGGAAATCTTCTTAACTTTGTTTGGATCTTTCAGGAAGAGGGTTCCGAGCAAATCGCCCGCCTCAATCACCGCACCTCCGGATTTAGCGTGTGATATGGTGCCACTCTCTGAAGCAATTAGAGGCATCACCATTTTCATTGCCTCTACCTCAGCATATGGCTTTCCAGCGATCACCTCACCGCCATCATCCTGAAGGAAACGAATCAACTTGCCCGTGACGTCAGTCCGAAGCTCAGAGGGATCGAATTGGTTTGGTAACAGCCACGTCTGCCCATCCAGTACCATGCGAAGTCCAAGCGGTTCTTCAAGACCATCGATCTCGTGTGTTTGACCTCCCCAGATACCAAGAAGCACTCCATCTGAGCGCTCACGAATTCTTGCTTGAATCAAATCTTTACCTCGAAGGGACAAAACGAGAGAGTCGGGTCCTCGTCTCTGAATCGTGAATGTGTACTTAACGTCCTGATATGTGATTTCCATCGGGAATTCTGTCAATCGTGCTATCCCTTGCGTTGCAGTTTGCCCTTTTTGCCAGAATTCTTTGAAAGCTGCCTCTTCTGTTTTCACCATCTTAAAAGCTCTGTAAAGCACAGCAGATGCAACGATTGTGTGAGGGTCCTCTTTCATGGCAATGGACTTCGCTTTGATAATACCGTCAAGCCAGCTGGTGTCAATAGAATTCGCCTTGAAATCTTCTGTTTCAAGAAGCTGCACCAGGTACTCAACAGCGGTGCGTATTTCGCCGCGGACAACCATGCCTTTGAGTGCAAGAACCAGGGACTTCCGAGCGTCTTCACGTGTTCCACCGGTGGCAAATATGTGACCAAACTGCGAGTCAGCATATTCGTGGACCCCCCCATTGGCACCAACGGAGAAGTAACCCCAAACGTTTGGGGTTGATTGAAAAGAAACGCGCTCAATGCCTGTTTCGAAGATGAGAAGTGAGTTTGATGCGGAATGGACAGGTGAACATATCGGGGGAGGTCAGTGGGTTCTCAAGAAGTTTGGCGAGCGATCATACCTCCAGAAGTTGGTTTGAATCCCTCATCAGGATTTTCAGCTGTGATCCGGGCTGCAATCAAATGACGTCCTGGCAGATCATAATCTTCTTCCATGAAGTCAATGGCAGTCTCTGTGTCTACGTCGCGCCCGTAAAACTTCCTGATATCAGGAATGCGGCTCAGCGGTATTCCCATAGCAACCTGCAATTGGGTTGCAGGAAGATTGACACCTGTAATTCCTTCAGTTACAGGATGCTCAACCTGGAGGCGTGGGTTCAGCTCGAGAAAAAAATATTCTTCAGTCTCGGCATTGTACAGATACTCGACAGTTCCCGCACCAACGTATCCTATGTTACGCGTGAGACGCTGTGCCGCCTTTTCCATCTGACGAAATACGGCAGGGTTGGCAATTGTTGGTGGGCCCTCTTCGAATATTTTCTGAAAGCGTCGCTGAGTGGAACAGTCACGCCCGCTCAGAGCAACTGCATTGCCATATTCATCGCCTACAATTTGGACCTCAAGGTGTCTTGCTTGAGTGCACAGCTGCATCATAAACATGGGCGACCCTGGTACTTCTGCTTTGACCATCTCGAAGTTCACGCGCAGCTCTTCGTCGTTCGAACTCATTCGAATGCCTTTCCCGCCGCCACCCTCAGATGCTTTGAGCATAACGGGGTAACCGATTCGATTGGCAGATTCAACACACTCGTCGATCGTCGTAACCATCGCCTTGTTGAAAATCTCTTCAGGTATTGTGCCTTCTTCGGTTAGAATAGCTTCAAGGCCATCTCCAGACCAAGGGATTGAAGGTACCTTGGCAGTTTGAGCAAGAATGTTGGCAGCAATTTTATCACCAAGGACTGACATCACAGGCGCGGTGGGCCCGATAAATTGGATACCGCGTTCCTTTAATGCTGTGGGTAGTTTTGGATTCTCGGAAGCGTGTCCCCAACCCGGCCAGACTGCATCGATTCCTTCGCGCTCAGCGATGTCGACAATCAAACTTACGTTTGCGTAATTGTTTTTGTTCGAACCACCTGGAACCTCAACAAAGTCGTCCGCGTAGCGTATGAACTCTGCATTCGCCTTCAAATCCTCGGGGGTTGCCATGACAAGGAACTCGATAGCATTTTCGTCGCCGATTTCATTGTATGCCCAACGTCGCATGGAGATGATCGCTTTTGTCGCAGCCATACCATTGTTTGCGATAAGAACTTTTCGAATGACCCGCTTGCCTCCGTGAGCAGCAACGTAGCGGGCCAGGGACTCGGTGGACGTGGCGTCTGCGCTTGTATCTGCAGGTGCAGATACTGCTGCATTGGCACGAGTAGCAAAAAGAAGCGGTGCAGATTCACGAGAAACGCAGTCTTTCCTTCTGTTACGCGCTGCAGGGATGGGTGTGATTATTGAGGGACGAACGGCAAATGGTTCACGCCCTCCACTGTCTGCATGTTGTTAGGGTGTAATGTATCGTCAGCGGCATTTCATTGTTGTCCATGAAAAATGAATGTTTATTCCGCTAATTTTATGGATATTTTGTGCAGAATACTGGGGTTTTGAGCGAAAGCGACAATCGGAGCGGTGAACTTCCGCAGGCGATGAAAGGAAAAGAATCTCGACGTGTTGCATCGACTTACCTGCCACATTGAACACTCGGTCTCGACATTTTAACGTAGAAGTTAACTTTCGTGGAGCAAACGCGCTCCACGAGGCAGCAGCGCTAAGCGCTTGCATCTCTGTCCCCGTCCGTTCCGCGAGCTGCTCGAACAACGATGTCGGTCGGTGGAAAAAGAGGGTTAGTAAAACTGTGTCACCGAGGCAAAAGAATAATGCACTGAAAGTAAACACGATTTAATGATCGTCTTTGGCTCTCGTTTGCGCGCGGTCTCAAACACTCCGGAGGAACTGATGTTGTCGCGGGAAATCCTCGGAAAAACTTGCCTCGGAAAACTTTACAAACCTTTGGGCGATTTAATCGCGTTTGAAGTAACACGATATCTGGTTGTGAAATCTTCAGGTCGTATGCAGCGTTCTTTGCTAGCAGGAGGGTAAGCCGGACCTCGCTGTCCGGATGGAATAGGTCGGAAGACTGTCGCAAGGAAAAAAAGCTATCCTCGCTTTATCCTTTCGGATGACGAGGACGAATAAATAGCGAGGCGATTATCAGATATAGATTAGATAGAGATGGATACAGCAGGTAGGGGAAAAACACTACTTACGACCAAAAATCAGGT
>NZJA01000087.1 GCA_002691835.1 Planctomycetota bacterium | reverse complement strand
TAGAGAAACGGAATGGCTTTTGGATGGATTGGCGATTCGACCTCCGATGGAAGAATTTCGCCGTATTTTCGAAGTGAAAAAGCGTGCATTTGAGGGCAAGGTCGATGCCGACAGCCAATTGAAATATGAAAAAGTCCGTAAACTTGGTGAACGCTATATCCTCGAGCAACAGGCAGGGGATGAGTCTTGCTGATCCGTAATGTGCGAGCCGATGGTTTCCTCAAGTTTCGGAAGATCCGCCTGAACAACATCCCCAGGCGTGGTCTGATTGGGCTCATCGGCCCTAATGAAAGTGGTAAGTCGAGTCTCGGGCAATTGATCCAGTATGCGCTTTTTGGAACGACTCACAAAATGACTCGCGGGTCGATTGTGGATCTGATCCATTGGGAAGAAGATCATTGTATTGTCGAGCTGGATTTGGAACACGACGGCGAATGCTATCGCATTTGGCGTGAAATGGATCGACTGGGCAGTTCTTACGCAAGATTGTTAAGGCTGGATCCAGAGGACCTGAGTACGGGTGAGGAAGTGGCTGCGGGGGTTCTTCAGGTTCAGAAAGAAGTCTTCCGAAGATTCCAGCTGGGCGCGACTGAGACTCTTCATTCATTTTATTTGGCTGAAAGAGAATCGGTCACGAGCCCGGAAGATTTCAGGGAGTTTCTCGACCGTGTTGCCGGAATCGATGTTCTTCATGGAGCCAGTCGGAAAGTTCAGGTGGCCATCGACGATCTGGAAAGTGTTTTCACAACGAATCAGACAGAGATTCAGCGGAACGACACCCACATCTCTCGATTACAGCCGAATATCGAAAAGATCCCTGAAATTGAGAACGAGATCGAATCACGGGAATCCCGAATCGATGAGCTTCAGGAAGAAGCTCGGGGATGCCATTCACAGGTTCAATCGATCGAAAAGCAGCGGGATGAAGTCAGTAAGATCCAAAAAGAATTCAAAGCCTTGGATCAGCTGTCCTCAGCAGAGGCCCAGCGGAAATGTAATGGCCTGATCGGTCTGTTGCAGGCGGATCTCGCACCGGAGCCGATCAAAGACTCTGGGGACATATCTTTAGAGCTTCAGCAGTCGTTGGAAAAGCTGTCAAAAGCTCATGAGTGTCGAGTCGGATTGAATAAGGCTCTGGATTCAGCAAGGTCTTCTCTGGAAGAAAAGCTTTCGGATGATCATGCGAACTCATTCCTTAAAGAGATTCAGCGTCTCAATTCTGAAATCAATCAACTGAACAGTTCCCATCTGCGTCACCGTGCGATGGCTTTGGTGACATTTCTTGCAGGACTGCTATTTATCGTGGTGGGCCTTGATCACGAATTGGATTGGGGATTTTCCCAGTTTTTACCTCTGCTGATGGATCTCGATCAGGAGAAGGGTACCGGGTTTCTATTGTCAGCATTTGGTGCTGCCCTCTTTGTGTTTTCATCTTGGCTGTGGTCAAAAGCTTCACTGGATAAACAAAATGCCTTCGATTCGGAAGGTCATGTCGCACGTCTTGAGATGGAAAGAGATGTTGCTGGAGCATCTCTTGAGTCGACCCGAGCTCACGATGCGCACGGTGGCCATGGGATTGACCCGGGTGATGATATTTCAAACTGCCGCTTAAGAGGAGTTCAGGATGCTCTTGAGGCTCTTCGTGAAGAGCGTCGTGGAATTCTGGCGCTTTTGGGAGAGCAGCCGGGTGAATCACTGTCCTCCAAACTTCAGCCGGTCATCGAGAAAGTTCGCAAGGCTTTAAGGTCTCAACGTAAGAAGCTGGATGAAGTCAACGAAGCCTTGAAGCGCATCAAGTCGAAGCGTGATCGCCTTACTTCACAGGTTCGTGAATATCAAAACCAGGAAGGCCGTCGGAAAGCTCTGGAAGAGGTGAATGACGGTTTGCGAGTCAAGTCTCTTGAGATTCGTAGCGAAATGGATGTTCACCGCCTGCTTATGGAGCTTTTTGAGGAGACCATCGAGTCGGTCAGACTGCGAACAGGACCCAGCCTTGGAAAAGGTTTGTGTCGTCTTCTTCCGCATTTGACGGGAGGGCGCTATCGGGATGCTCAAGTTACTCAGGATTTTGAAATCCGTCTCTTCACAGGTGCAAAGAGCGACTTTCTACAGACCCATGAGCTTTCGGGTGGAACACTTCAAGGACTGACTTTTGGCTTTCGTCTCGCGTTTGCTCAGGCGTATGTGAAGGCCGTGACGGGGGCTCCTCAATTCATGTTCCTGGATGAGCCATTCCCGGCAATGGATCGGGACAGGGTTCTGCATACTTTGGGTGCACTGCCACGCCTGAGTCGAGAATTGTCACAGATCTTTTTAGCCCATCCGGATCTCGAATCAGAAGCCCGGAATTGCTTCGATCACGTCATCGATACAGAACTCGGCCGTGGAGAACTGAATCACGATTTCCTGGATTCCGATCAGGGACAGGGAGGCCATGGAACGGATGGCTCCAGGAATCGAAAACCATTACGGAGATCGCGTTCCGGCAGGGATCAAAGAGCCGCAAAGTTTGAAGTCGTCGATGAACCGGCATCTTCTTTTGATGATCCGAAACCCAGAACGGATGAGAGTTCCGATCGTCGTGGGGGACGCAGAGAAGATCGCAACAGGGACCGGAGCGATGGTCGTCAGAAATCTCGCAAGGTAGATGCTCCTGAGAATCGTCAAAGCGTTGACCCGGAACGGTCATCTCGAAAGCGGCCCGCACGCAAGAAATCCCGAGGGGATGAGTTGCGTGAAACAAGTGCTGATTTGACCTCGGCCAAGAGTCCCGTAAAACCTGAAGCCGATCGGTCAGGAGATTCGACCGCGAGAAGGCCTCAGGATAAGGGGCCGGTCAAGTCACGAGGAAATGATGATGTTCAATCCGCTCAGGAATCGACCCCTGAGTCTGCCTTGCCTGAACAGGGGAAAAGGCCGACTCGACGCCGACAAGGCCAGCGGCCGACTTCTCATCAGTCCGTCACTCCGAAGCGTGTGACTCCTGAGAAGGCCACAAACCCTGAAAATCAGGGACAACCGAATCGCAGACCTGCAGATCCCGTGAGTGATTGGTCGACTTCTTCTGAGAGGGAGACTTCTGAGAGAAAATCAAAACTGACTTCTGATCAGCCCGCCACTCCGAAGCCTGCTGCTCCTGAGGTGACCGCCCCCCCTGAGAATCAGCGTCAGCCGAATCGTAAACCTGTGGATACCGAGAGTGATCGGACCGCTCCTCCTGCCAAGGAGACTTCCGAGAAAAAATCGAAACCGAAAAATCCGGGATTTAATCCGGATGACTGGGTGATCCCCTAGGGAAGAGAAGCTCACGTTGAGCCGAAGTGCAATTCCAGTCATCCCCCTGGAGAAATGTCTGATTGCGACAGATCTTCACTGTAACGGTGGAGCTCGGCGACTCATCTGGCTCAAGGGGCTGCTGCAACGTTGTCGGGAACTCGATGCCTCCTTGCTGATTTTGGGTGACTTGTTCGATCTGTGGTGCGGTGACGATCATATGCTCGAAAGAGATTACGCTGAAGAAATCGCCTCTCTTCGGAATGCAACGCGAGGGGGAACTCGGATTTCGATGATTCCCGGAAACAGAGACTTTTTGGCCGGCCGGAAATTTGAATCAGAAACCGGAGTTCAGGTCCATGGGGATGCTGTAGAGCTGCAATGGGCTGGTGAGCGCTGGCATTGCTCGCACGGAGACCTTTTTGGTTCTGAAGATCGTGGATATCAAAGACTTCGTGTTTTCTTGAGGCATCCGCTGACTCGGAATGGATTGAAGATCTTGCCCTTGGCGATGCGCAGATTATTGGCCGGGGGGATCCGTTCCGGATCACGGCGTTCAGTCAACAAAAAGACCACTGTGAAGATGCAGCCAGACCTCCGAATGGTAGAAGGTCTTGTGGCAGAGGGGTATGACAGGGTTCTCTGCGGTCACTTCCATGTCTCACGTAAAGAAGTGATTCATTGCGCAGGACGTAAGGGAGAGTTCCATATTCTGGAACCCTTCGAAGACCGGGGTGCCTACCTCGCATTATTTGGTGATCAGGAAAAACTGGAGTGGGCGAGGAAAGCTTAATGAATGAACTGATCGCTCCACCTCTCACGATCATCGTCACTGGCGCGACTTGTGGAGGAAAATCGACTCGTGCTCTGGAGGTCTCCCGATTTACGGGATTACCCGTGAAGGTGATGGACTCGATGAAGGTCTATCGCGAGATGGATATCGGAAGTGCCAAGCCCGCCAAGGATCTGCGAAATGGACAGCCTTTTGAGTTAACCGATCTCGTCGATCCCTGGGAAGACTTCACGGTTTTTGATTGGCTCGATGCTCTCCGTGAATCAGCGGTTCCCGAGCAGCCATGGTTGATCTGTGGAGGTACGGTTTTCTACCTGCACGCACTTCGTGAAGGTATTTTTCAGGGGCCTGGGCCTGATGAGAATATTCGTCGTCGTCTGCAGGAGGAGTCTCGTGCTCATGGTGGCGATTATCTTCATGATCAATTGCAGGAAGTGGACCCGGATGCGGCTCAAACCATTCACCGACATGATCACAAGCGGTTGCTAAGGGCTTTGGAAGTGTTTGAGCAGAGTGGCGAGCCGATTAGTGTTTGGCATCAGAGACGGGTTCCGATCCTTGATCCTGCAAAGACCCTGATGATTGGGGTGCACCGGGAGCGTCAAGAAATCCATCGCAGAATTAAAGCCCGAGTGGTTCGAATGTTTGCAGAAGGCTGGATTGCTGAAGTTGAGAAATTGTTGGCTGCTCATGATCCGCCGTGGGGTTCCTCGGCAAGTCAGTCGATTGGGTACCAACGGATTGCCAAAGCGTTGAGAGAGAATACTGACCCGTTCATGGAGGCGGACAAGATTCAGGCGCAGAATCGTGCCCTTGCAAGATCTCAATTGGTGTGGGCTCGAAAGTTGCCGATTGAATGGTATACCCCCGAAGAGGGCGAGCGGGTTGAGGAGAGAGTGGGCGAGGCTTTGCGTGCTGCTTCCGAAGGTCGGCCAATTGCTGAACCGGATCGAGAATTGATCGCACGAAAGCGTAACGTTTAGGGCGATTTCTGATTCACCAAAAAAAATGGAGACCGACTTTAGTCGGTCTCCATTTTTTAATTCTCATTTGAATTCTCAGATCACCTGAGGGTGCTCTGAAGACTCTTTTTTAGTACTGCTCAATCGGACGATCGTCGAGATCGAAGACGATCCGGTCGACGTCGGTACGGGCATTGCGCAGGTCGTCACCCATCTGACGGAAAACACGCTTCCAGTAAAGACTGGAAGAAACAGTGCTCTTCGGTCCGGAGGCGCACCCGGAAAGTGTCAGGGAAAGCCCAAAGCAAAGAAGCAGAGCAAACATTTTGAGTTTCTGACGGTATGGACGCATGGTCCCTCCCTCTCGTAATTCCTTTTGATTCCACAGGTAATCGGAATGAGCAGGACCGGAGATCCCCAAATCACAACCCCAGAAATCTGGGGAAGGGTTCACCGGGCTTCATTTCTTTCCATTTCTTCCACAATTCACGGGGCTCCCGTGAAAAACAAAGGTTAAGCCGTTGTCGGGACCAAGTCAACGCCCCTCAGCTCCTGATCCTGAAGGTTCCTGGGCCGGGATTCAGGCATCGATTCTTCAGGGTTCTTTGACCCCTGTCCGGGGGAAGGCTACGATTCGCTCTGTGGAGCGCGGCAGGGACCCAGATCCCCCGTGAAATCCCATTTGTGGCTGTCTTTTCAGAGAGCTGCCCCTGAGAGCGAGAGCGAGGAACACGTGGCCGAGGACCGGATCCGTGAAATCAAGATCGAGAAGATTGAAAAGCTGAAGGATGCTGGGCATCACCCCTACCCCGAGCGCTGGGAGCGATCCCATACGCTTGCGGAGGCATCGACCCTTGAAGAGGGGACTGCTGGGGTCAGAGTCTGTGGACGGATTGTCAGCCGCCGAGATTTTGGCAAGTTGACCTTTTTTGATCTGCAGGACCTTCATGGCAGAATTCAGTGTTCTGTTCAGAGAGACGACCTTGGAGTCGATTCTTTCAAGCAGTTTAACAAGTTGGTCGATATCGGCGACTTCGTTGGAATAGTCGGAGAGACCTACCATACACGGATCGGTCAACTGACGGTTCGTGCGAGCGATTGGACTTTCCTCGGCAAGATGCTGCGGCCGATGCCCGAAAAGTTTCATGCGATCTCTGATCGCGAAATCCGGTATCGCAGAAGGTATCTGGATCTCATCAGTGATGAAGAATCCAGAAAGAGATTTAAGCTCCGCAGAGATTTTATTCGAGCGTTAAGGGATGGTTTGGATGAAGCGAGCTTTGATGAGGTGGAAACACCCGTCTTGCAGACGAAGCCATCTGGAGCTCTAGCGACTCCATTTGAAACTCATCACGCAGCTTTGGATATTCCTGTTTTCATGAGGATTGCTCCGGAGACTTATCTGAAGCGCTGTATCGTCGCTGGTTTTGACCGCGTCTACGAGTTCGCGAGAGTCTTTCGGAATGAAGGAATGGATCCATCCCATCTCCAGGATTTCACGATGCTGGAGTACTATTCGGCCTATTGGAATTACATCGACAATATGGATTTCACGGAAAAACTTCTGAGATCTGCGATTGAAAAGTGCACCGGTTCGTTGGTGGTTGAGCATGCTTCCGGGGACATCGACTTTGGAGGCGAGTGGCCTCGGATAAGTATGACGGATTTGATCCTTGAGCATGCCGGTATCGATCTGGCGAGCACTCCTGATGCGGATTCTCTCCGTGCGGCGATTGCCGCAAAAGGAATCCAGCTTGAAGATGTAAAGCATCTTGGACGTGGAGCATTGATCGATCAGTTGTACAAAAAGACGGTTCGCCCTCATCTGAAGCAGCCGACCTTTGTCGTTCAACACCCGGTGGATCTTTCTCCCTTGGCTCGAAGCAACGATGAGGATCCCGCCATCACGGATCGATTCCAGTTGGTGATTCATGGCTGGGAAGTGATCAATGCCTACTCGGAGCTTGTCGATCCGCTAGACCAACGTGAGAGACTCGAAGAGCAGGCGAAGTTGAATGCCGACGGAGATGATGAAGCGATGGTCATGGAAGAGGATTACCTTTTGGCCATGGAGCATGGAATGCCGCCCATCTCTGGATGGGGAATGGGCATCGACCGAATGGTCGCCTTGCTATGTGGAGCTGAAAATCTTCGAGATGTGGTGCTGTTTCCCCTGCTCAAACCGGAAGAGGGCAGTGCGATCGAAGAA
The DNA here is from genome assembly GCA_002691835.1 of Planctomycetota bacterium. The sequence continues at coordinate 4,014 of NZJA01000087.1, read as the reverse complement.
GCGATGTTCCAGGAGGGTGAGGAAGCTCCGGCCACCGAAGGTGCGGACGCCTGAGTTCTTGCGAGCTTTGTTGGGGATTTCCTGATCATTGAGCAAGTTTTGCCACTGGCGCAATTTGCGCTGGCCGGATTTTCGACTCAGCTTCGGAAGGGATCCCAGCCTGTCAGGCTCGTCTCAGGGATGATCTCTTTTCCACGACTCTTCCAGCTGGGCTGGGGATTTTCTGAGCCGGGTTCGGTCATTCGCCCGATCCAGGTGAAGGGGGTTCCGGTCTCTTCTGCGACCTGATCGACCGTTGCGATGTCCCCGGGATCGATTGCCAGCAGCAGTTCATAATCTTCACCTCCGCCAATGATCTGTTCATGGGTCGGAGCATTTCTCGCAGAAGCGAGATCGGTGAGATCGATTTCTGCAGAAACATGACTGGCAAGACAGACCCGCTGGAGATCCAGGCCGAGACCATCACTCAAATCGATGGCAGTGGCGGGTTTTTGGAGTTTCTTGCCGAGCTGACGAGCGAATTGCTGCCGACAAGCAGGGGATCGCCAAGGGTCATCTTTGGGGAGCACTTCTCCTTTTCGGAGTTGAGCGAGCGCTTGGGCGGCCTTCCCGGGTCGCCCGCTGACACCGATCCAGTCACCGGTTTGGGCTCGATCTCTTCGCCAGCAGCGATCCGCCACGACATGTCCGACGACGGTGGCATGCAGTGCCAGTGACCCCGAACTACGGGTCACATTTCCACCAAGAAGTTTGACGGAACAGGATCTCAGTTCTTCATCGACGGTATTCCAAAATGACTCGCCGAAGTATCCAGGCAGTTCTTCACACTCAAGGGAGAGGAGGAGGCCACTTGCGGTGGCTCCCATCGCACTGAGATCGCTGAGGCTTCCTCTTAAAAGGCGGGTCGCGAGAACTTCTGGAGGATGCCAGTCAAGGAGCCAGTCGTAGAGGAAATGTTGCCCGCTTACGAGGCAGTCGACGGAAATTACGCTCGAAGATCCCTGCGGAGCCTGAAAAAGAGCGGCATCGTCCCCTGGACCAGTTGTCGGATCTGTCTGATCACCGCGAGGGTGAATGAAGGTTTGAATCCATTGCTGTTCATTCATCCGTCTGGCCATTCAGGGATCCGGGAATCGGATCCGGAATCTCCTGCATGAGGAGCAAGTCGATTTCTTCCTGAACTTCTCGTAATGCTTCCTCGGACAAGAGTCCCTCTCGATAAGCCTGTTCGACAGCTGTTCGTTGGCGGTGGAGGAGGCGAATCAGGACTCCGCGAACCTGCTCTGCTGCCAACTCAGGGTGATCCTCAAGGACTTGCCGAAGATCGCTATGAATGTTTTCACGACTTTTGTGGAGACGATCACGAATACTCTGGAGACGTTGCGGATCCAATTCAGTCGAGCGTGCGATGTCTGCGAGTCCTTCGAGAGCCGTCTCTACAGCAATCGACCGCGCCTGATGCCGCTCCCAGCGGCGGTGACCTTCCCTCGGCTGGATGATTCGGAGTTTTAATAACAGGGGTTGGATCGTCGTCGCCTGAATCAGCATCGAAAACATGACGACCCCGGCGACCACAGCTTGCATCGTTGGTGCTGTTTCTGACATTGCCGTGGATCGGGAGATGCCCAGAGCGAGGGCAATCGGAACAGCTCCTTTGAGGCCTCCCCAGTGGATGACATGAAGCCACGATGGGGGGAAGGATTCTCGAAGGGACACCTCGAGCCCGCCAAAGGCATAAGTCATCAGCGCTCTTGCGGCGACGCTGGCGAGCCACACGAGTATGACAAGATTCATGTTTTGCATGACCAGAACCGGATCGACTGCAAATCCGAGAGCGAGAAATGCCAACGAGTTGACCAGGAACCCGACGACTTCCCAGGTCAATCCCAGACTGATTTGGGTGGTGGCGCTCATACGATCCCTGGCACCGGAATTGCCAACCATTAAGCCGGCAAAAACCACGGCCATCACTCCGGAAGAATCGAGTCGTTCGGCGAGCAGGTACGATCCGTAAGCGAGGAGGATCGAGCACAGGACTTTGACCAGTCTTTCATCAATCCACCGAAGGAGGCCATTGAAAGATGCGCCGAGGACCAGTCCGACCAAAGAACCGAGGCCGATCATGCGGACGAAGGTCCAGATCCCCTGTGCGGGGCCGATCTCCGACCAGCCTTGATCGATGCCCTGGATCAAGAGCAGGTATAGAACGACGACGACACCGTCATTGAAAAGGGATTCTCCCTCGACGATGGCCGAGAGCTTTTTTTCGACCCTCTGTTCACGAAAGATCGCAAGAACACTGACCGGGTCGGTCGGACTGACGATGGTTCCGAGAAGAAGAGCGATCTCCCAAGGCCAGTCCGTCACCGAGCGAATGGCCGCAGAGGTGATGAGGATCACTCCGAGGGTGCCAAAGATGGCCATCGAGCCAATCAGGGCCCCATGTTCCTGTAATTTTCGAAATGAGGTATTCATCGCTCCCTCGAAGAGGAGGGGCGGAAGGAGGATCAGAAGAATCACTTCTTCGGTGAGTTCGAAGTGATCTCCTCCACTGGGGAGAATCCCCTGATGGCGAAGGATTCCGACGACCATTCCAGCAATCACGAGTCCAACGGTATACGGGATCCGCCAGCGACGAGTGAGAATTGCGACCCCCATCGCCCCGAGCAGGAGCAACAGCAGATCGTCGAGAAGTGGCAGAGTGGGTCCCGACGTGGCAATGGAGAACATGAGAATCCCTTCACCGTGAAATGTGCCCGGTCACGGGTGACAGGGCAAGAGGCCTTGTCTCCAGCAACGGAGTCGATTCTGATGGAAACCATGAAAGGCAGGGCGATGGAGGCTGGGATGCGATATTTCCGCAAATTTCGAACGAAAAGTTTTGCCTCGGTTCTCCTGCTTCTGGGAGTCTGCGGTTTGAGTTCCTGTCAACCCGAGTCCTCGGTGAAGGTCCCGCAAACTTGGCAGCAGCGACTTCCCGGATTGCTGGTCGAGAGTGGATTGGAAGCGGGGGATCCTTGGGCCATGGCTCATCTCCACCTCGCTTTTCCTGAAAATGAGAGTCTCGAATCCCAGCGGGTTCAATTGAAGGAGCTCCTGATCGACTCTCAATCGGTCATTCCGATCCATGGTCACGATGGCGAGAGAGGCGAGCAGCATCCGCATCTCTTGCTGAGAACCGCAGTGGTTCTTTCCGGCCCTGAGATCTCGGCTTCATTGATCGAGCGAGTCAGATCCGATCTTCAAAAGACGAAATCACCGGAGAGCTGGAAAGAAGTCAATGATCTGGCCTGGTTACTGGATGCGGTTGCCCGCTCTTCTCTGAATCGTGAATCCGAGGCGAAGGGAATCCCGCTGGCGGAGTTGATTTCACGAGTTTTCGCTGAACTGGAAGCGGCGGATCGTTCCATCACAGCCATCGTCGAGCAGGACCCCGCTGGGGAGGTTCGGAGACCCAGTGGTCTGGCAGGACCGACTGAAGCGGGAATATGGGCCTATACCTGTTCCGGTGCCCATCTTCTCGGTGCTCTCGTCGAGTGCGATCTGGCAGGATTGCTGACTCCCGCTGAAGAGGTCCGATTGATGGGATTACTTCAGCAATTTGAGTTGCGGCTCGTTTGGGAAATCAATTACCGCAAGGCTGAATTGAAGCGGGCGATTGCCGGCGGAGTTTCACCTCGCAGAGCTGTCCGTGAATATGGTCTGGCTTTGACCAAGTTACTTGGGCATGGGCTGGAAATCATGACCCGGGCGACATTGCTGGAAGCCCGGTCGGGTTCGTCTGAGGCTGTCGAGTCGTTCTCTGCTGTGGCCGATTTTCTGGTGGAAGAAATTCAAGACCTTTTCTCGTCAAGAGATGTCCTTCAAAGTGGTGAAGTCTTCGATCCCGGGGCGGTACTCCGTTCGCAGGCTGTCTCGATCGAATCCCCTGTTTGGGAACGATCTTTCGGTGATCTTTGTCATCTGTTTCGCGGTTTGAGGCTTCACAAAAGCCCAGGAAGTTACTAAAGGAGC
>NZJA01000086.1 GCA_002691835.1 Planctomycetota bacterium | reverse complement strand
GACCCTGTTGGCCTTGCTGACCCTGTTGGCCTTGCTGACCCTGTTGGCCTTGCTGACCCTGTTGGCCTTGCTGACCCTGTTGGCCTTGCGGGCCCTGACTTTCTGCAGCCCGATTGAGATCTTCTTCGGCACGAGCCAAATCTGCTCGCGCACTACGACCCAATGATCGAGCCTCCTCAGAAAGCTGTCCTCTGGATTCATCGAGCCAGTCTTCGAGCCTGCCACTCCACTCGTCGAGCGATGCTTTCAAGTCCTCGATTCTCTGGCCTTCTTGATCGACTGCTTTATCCATCGCAGCTTTGGCCCGTTGAAGGGCTGCTTGCTGCCCACCCCTCGGAACCGCAGGAGTCCCCTGCTGCTGCATTTGTGCTGCGGCTTTCTCGGCTTCAAGAGCGGCTTCTTCCAAGGCCGCTTTCGCCGCTTCGAGATCGGCGAGGATCTCTTCGGCGCCGACATCTCCTGATTCGGCATCGGCTTCGGCTTCTCTTTTGATCGCCCCGATCCTCTCGGCCACGGAACGAGATTCAGTCGCTTGACTTCTCGCGTTGCTGGCCTGTGCCGCAGTGGATTGTTGTTGCCCTGTATTCGCCTGGTCCATTTGGTCGGCGAGGGCTTGCTCCAATTCATTAATTTGTCGTGCGACCGAAGAGAGACTCTGCAACCGACGAGATTCTCGAGTCAGCCGATCAGCAAGATTTTGAACACCCTCTGAAAGACTTGCAGCCTCATCCGAGAGTTTAGAATCTCCTCCCGACTCAGTTTCTTTGCCCGAGAGTTGTTGCTGTTGGGAAACAAGGTCATCGATATCCGTCCGAAGACGATCCAGATCCTCGACATCCTGTGCCGCTTCCTCAGCCCGCCGGGTTTTATCGAGAAGAGATTTCTGATTGTCCGACAATTCCCGGATCGAATCCAAACGCTGACTGACCTTCTCCAGATCGGAGTCCAATTTTTCGGGGTCCACATTTCGGGATTCAAGAATCGACAAAACCAATTCCAAATTGGATCTGACCTTCCGAATTGTCTCCAGAGCCTTGACGTAATCATCGCTGGTCAGAGCTTCAGTGACATCCCGCATGTCATCTTCGATCAAGTCCTGAATAATCTTCTGGCGGGCAGTTCGTAATTTCTGAGAGTCTTCGGGGATTTCCGCATCCAGCCTACCTGCAAGGGCCTCCATCTGAACTTGCAAGGACCGGAGATACTCTCTGGCTTCTTCCTGCAAGCGAGCGAGGCGATCTGCAGTCTGGGCCTCCAAAGCAACCGTGACCAATAAGAGCGGTAACAGGATGAGTAATCGTTTCAAATACAAAGGCATCAATCGCCCCCCTCTGACTCGGCTTCTCCACCTAGAAGCTGCCGAACCCGTTCCTCAATCCGATCCTCAAGATCTTTCTCGGTACGAATCAGTTCTTCGACTTTTCGAATCATCGTTCTCATATCGCCCCACTCCTGAAGGTCAGACACGACCGCCCCCAGTTGGCTTTCCACTTGACGCACTTCAAAGATCGCCTCTTCCGCCTCCTCCACTCCGACTTCCCCCTGCGCAGTTCTTCGCGCGAGTTCGTCGAGTCGTTGGCGGACAGGTGTCATGCTCTCCTTTGAGATCTGATCGAGGTTCTCTGTCAGATTCTGAATCCAGTCGAGTTCTTCTGCATCGCTCATACGATTTCGCAGCAATCTGCTGGAGATGGTCTCCAGACGCTCAGCGGCATCCTCGATTCGAGTTGAAACTCGATCCTGACCAGTCCGCGCTTGCCGGGCGATCGGTGCCTGGTCACCTGGGTTTTTTCCCATCGTCAATGCTTCAGAGAGGTCTTCCAATTCGCGTCGAACATCTCTCTGAACTGTCAGAGTTTCTTCAAGCCTCTCACGCAAGAGAGTCAGTTCGTCCTGAGTGACGCGCTCCAATTCCTCTTGACTGAGAACACTGAGAATCCAGGTTCTGCTGATGCCAATCTGACCCATGGCATCTCGTGCCTCAGCACGATATTTCCAACGTTCACCGGGTTTCAGGTCCCAACTATCGAGGTCGATGGTCAACGCCTCAGAGCTGTTTTTTCTGTTTTCGGGATCCACCTGGAGATTGTCGAGAGCGATGGTGCGGCGACTACTCGAGCCTTCTTCTTCAATTTCAGGCTCAAAAATGATCGCCCCCGACTCTACGGCATAGTCGTCCCTTAGCAGTACCGAGACTTCCATCATCGCTCTTGGCGTCACTTCAATATTTTGTCCGGGAACTTCCACGAGTACCTCGGGAGCACGATCAGGGATCACAGCGATTCGCCAAGTGATCGGGTTTTCATTGACAAATTTCTCCTGGCTCTCAAGTTCAAACCACCATCTCGAATCGACCTCTGCCGGAAAAGATCCTTCGAGAATATTGTCTGCTCCTGGAGTCAGAGGCTGTCGAATCAGCTCTTCCCCATCTCCGCTAGGTCTCGATTCAACTCTGACCGCTGAGGCCAGAGGGAGGCTCACCCGCGCACGGTAAGTGACAATGGTGCCAACCGGAGCTTTAACGTGGCCACTTCGAACAGCTGGGTTCTCCGAATCCGACAGCAGCCCGGTGTATTCGGGGAACTCGTAATAAAGTTCCAACTCTTCGATCCTTGGACGCGCCCGAACCTGAATGCGATACCACTGGCTCGTGTAATCGCCACAGTGAGCCCTGAATTCAAGATCTCTCTGCAGATTTTGGAACACGTGCCGAAAGCCATCCTCACCCTTCCGGTCGAGGCCAATCTCTTCCTGGATCGAACTTCTATCTTGAGTCTCGGGGAAAAAGACCTCGAGGAAACCACGTGCATTGCCACCTCGGTCCTTACGGATATCGACGACCAGCGCGGATCCTTTAGCGAGAGTCATGACGGGGTTCTCCGGTTGGAGAATCACGAGTTCATAATTCTGAGGCCAAGGTTGATTCTCAAAATAGACGTTTCTGGCGATAAAGCTGCTGACCAGCCCTGGGCGATGCTCCACCGCTAAAATTGCGGGCACCAGCAATAGCAACCACAGCAAAAAGGTCCTGCGTGCGCGGCTCCATGTCAGAAACTGACCCGGTTTGAGATTCGCCACTTTCTCTTCGGCAAGCTCCACTGTTCGGCGAATCATATCAGGGTTGTAGTAATGCCTCCGAGGGTTATCGGGATCTGTCAGCTGAACTGCAGTAATCAGCGAGTCTTCCAACTCTCGACTCGACTGCTCAACCATGGCCGCCAATTCCGACTCTCGTGCAGGAACACGGACGGCCAGAAAAATCGCCCGAAAGGCGAGCAACAATAGCCCTACCCAAAATGCACCCTGCACCATCCGTAGAGGAACCGGCAAGACAGCGATCCAGTCGAGGAGAAAAGACAACCAAACTGCAGCAGAAGCCAGCGTGAACCAGCGGAGAGTCCCAGTGACGGTGCGCATCCAACGGCGCCTCGCCCTGAGCTGACGAATTCGTCGGAGTGCCAGTTGAGGTCGATCAATCAGTGGTGAGTCATGATGTTCAGACAAGATCACCTTTCAAAGATCGGGAGGTATTGATAGGGCACTTCAAGAATGATGCATGCCATAGCAGTGGCATAATTTGCCCCCACAAGGTCTTGCCATGATCCATCAGAACTTTGCAGAGCAAGAACATCGCGCCACGTGTCTTTGTGCCAGCGGGTCCAGAATGGCCCCCCCCGCTGAAATGCGGCCAATGTTCCGTAATACATTCCGTAGTAGTAATCAAAAGTATTGAGGGCTTCATATCTACGAGGCCTATGGCGGCTGAGATACTTCAGTCCTTCCTCGATAAACGGGTCTTCATAAATTCCTGCGCCATACAGCGCTGTGATTCCGGCAGCAGTCAGAGGAAATGTGGTCCTTGATCGCTGAACCCTGCCACTCGGTCCGACTTCATGCTGATACATGAAACCACCGCTGTCCAAATTGGCGGAACTTCTGACGTAAGCGATCGCACTGTCGATAGATTTCTTGGGAACATTGATTCCCGCATTTCTGGCCGCTCGAAGGGCCATAACCTGACAGACAGTAATACTCATGTCGGCATCATCTGCACCCGGCTGATAACGCCATCCTCCCGTTTCATTTTGGGCTTGAATAATCAGACCCACTGAGAGCTTGAGTTTTTCCTTCACTCTCTCCATGCCGGTCATCCCGTAAACCTCTGCAAGAAAGAGGGTGGCAAAGGCATGGCTGTACATCCGAGATTCATCGCACGTGATAAATCCATTGGTCTGAACATTTTTGAGGATGAACTCGAGGCCCTTCTCAACTTGTTCTCCATATTTACCACGACCGGGAAGGCTGCCCTCTGCAAGGAAGGCAATGCAGGCGAGAGCGGTCACCCCCACATGCTTACCCATACGGCCACGGTATTCATAATGAACCTTGCGACCGATTTTATCTGTCCAGGATCCATCACTGTTTTGTGCCCGCTTCAAAAACTGAAGGCCACGCTCAACAGCGAGCTTTGACCGCTCCTGCAGTTGCATGTCGATGACTCTATCGGGTCCCTCATCGATGACTTGCCCTCTGACCCCCATCGGGATCAATGACATGATGATCACCAGTAGAAATATACTGATATTACTCTTCATCTTTGTTCCTTTGGTTTCTCTACGCTCTGAATACAGGTGGAGCGCTCGATCTGTGTAATCAGGATTCGATCGCCTGAGACATCTACTCGACCACCTAACTCAGAACTTCCCATGTTCAATGGGTCTGACCATCTGCGTTGGCGTTCTCCCCGAGCAGTCTTACGAATCGAAGCCACTGGAACCGGCTGTCGACCCTGACGAAGATTCTGTAGATACAGAACACCGTCTTGTCCATTCAAGTAAAGAACTCCCTCATCGACGAGAGCGGGTCGCGAGGAGGAGGGATTTCGTACGATCGATTGGCGCCAAAGCTCTTCACGTCCAGGATCATTGGCGACGATGGAAGTCATCAAATCCCCGGCAAGGACGAGACGATTTCCAGCAATCCCCAACATGTGAGGTCCAAGTGCCCCCTCGTCATTGGTGATTTTGGTTAACAGGCCACCATCCACAGCGGAAAGGCAGTACAGCGAACCCGCGTCCAAAGGGGTGACAAAAAGTCTCCCCTCATGAAGAATCATCGGATTGGGTTTCCAGACCTGCGACCGGAATCGATTGTTGTAGCGCCGGTTTCTTTTTCTCGGAGCGATCTGTTCGTATTCTGAAACCCAGAGGACTTTTCCATCCCAGGATCTCACCGCTGCAATCGCGCCTAGATTGCTGCAGCAATACACCACGTCACTGTCCAGAAGCAAAGATCCGAGAATCGGCTCTCTGGAAGGCTCGCCAAACATTGTCAGATCCACCTGATTTCCGACGATGGGTCGAACCCAAATCGGATCACCCGTTTCAGCATCAAGGCACCAAAGACTGACATCGATGTAGCCACTTTTGCGCCAACCGAGGGCATAGACCCGACCATCCTTGAGAACTGGACGAGTATTGAAACTGGTGGTTCGTAACTCTTCACTTTCAACAGTGCGATGCGCACTGTCCCAAAGCAGCCTTCCGCCATCGACAGAAGTATCCCAGCATTTGATTCCTCTCCAGGGGAGAGCAACCTGAATGTCATATCCCAGATAGTTCTCGCGTCGACTGGCACGAGCCACATATGAGGCCAGCGCATAGGAATCCTGCTCGACTGCCCACAATCGTATATGGGGGTCTTCTTCTTCAAAACTCGAATCTCCGGGACGCAAATTGAAATCTGAAATCAGCTTTCCCGTGTCCAGGTCATAGCGCAGAAGTTTTGCGGATGTCGCAATCGTAAGAGTCTCATCGGAAATCGCCGGCCATATGATGGATGAGGGATCAGCGATCGAGTAACCGCGCATAGATCGTGATTCAGAATAGACATGACGGGAATACGCGCTGGTTTTCCAAACGATCTTTCCTTGTGAAAATGGAATCTCAGGAGCCGTCGAGCTCGACTGAACTCCTTCATTGGCAGAGGAGGGCAAGGACACTGCCTCGCCGATCGCTTTTGCCAGAGATTCGGCTCTCGACTGCTGGCCAGATCGCGAAGCGGCAAACGCCATCTTCCGTGACAACTCTTCGAGCAGTTCAGATGAGACTTCACCAAGTTGTGGATCCAATGCCAGTTGCCAAACATTCAGAGCGGCTTCCGATTCGTCGTTTTCAAAAAACAATTCCCCTGATCGAATCAGCGTCTCTCGGCAGAAATCCATCACCGGGAAAAGTCGTGCAACCTGATAGAGCAATCGAGGATCCCGATCTTCTATTCCTTTGTTAAGAATCGAATTCGCACGGGTCTGAAATTCTGCAACGTATATCTTTTTTTGCCCCTCAGGCAGAGCACGAATGTAATCGCCGATTCGATCAGAGATCGGGACCGTCTGTAGCCATGATTCATCCCGATAGGACTCCATCAGTGGATCGAGGCCCCATATTTCTTCATTCAGCCCTTGCAGCCGGCGGAGTCCTTCGATCACATCCCCGTCTTGAACTCTTTGAATCGAATCCCTGAACTGCTGCGAATGGGAATCTGCCCCAACTAATAGCGGGAGCAATGCTCGGCCCACATCTGCACGAACCTCGAACGCCGGCATCAGAAGAAGAAGAGCCAGTGACACACCCCTGCACAAGAGCATGGGAGTGACGGACTTCTCAGCTGTACTCGTCGTTTTCCGGAAACGTGTCATGGCAGTCGGAAGACCTTTCTTAGAATCCATTCTACCGTCAAAACCAGAGCAAAGAGCAAGAGCACCCAACGGGTATCCCAGAGGGGTTCACGATCGGCAGAAATCGGTACCTCTCGCTCTAGAACCTCGACCTCATCCACCAGATTTGCCGCCTCCCGCGCAGGAAGGTACGTTCCGCCCGAAGAAGCTGCGATCTGTCGTAAACGAATCTCATCCATACGGGGATCCGCATACTCTAATTGTGGGACGACCACCCTGAAGTTTGCGCTGGCGACCTCTTTCTCCCGGTCAAAAAGGGCGATCCGATGCTCACCCAGATCCCCAGCCTCCAGCGTAACTCCATAATACTCTGGACGAGCCGGATTTCGCAGTGCCGTGATCTTCTCGGGGATTTCTCCAGGTGGATCGATTCGCTCCAGTTCAAGGGCGACTTCTTCGTCGGAAGTCGGTTTGAAATCAGGGCCCAAAAGCCGAGCGAGAACATTGACCTCTCCACCAAGGATGGCTTCTCTTGGATCCACACTGACAGAATATCGCTTGGAGGGGCCCAGTAATCTGGAAGCTCCGACAAAGCGAATCACCTGCCCCCAGAATCGGTAGAACCAACGATTCCCGACCAATCGACGAAGACGCCAAGTATCATCGGTCAATGAGATGAAAGTGCGTCCCCTTCCCTGGTACTGGAAAGCGAAAATAGGCCGGGGCCCATAGGTAAAGTGCTCATCGGTTTCATGCACCGCCAGAGCCACCGCACCCTTCTTCAATTTCTTGACCTTTTGGTACCAGAAGAACCCGGGCATCGTTCTGTCACTACGTCCCTGCCATTGCCAGAGTTCCTTGTTCATTTCAGAATCCCCAGTCAACTGCATAACCGGGTGATCAAGTCCCTCTGGGGTCAATTGCACATGGAACGATTCGGTCAGATCACGGGAAACTCCCCCTCGACCATCGGCCTCTTCAAGTTCGACAGGGAGCAATCTCTCGAGAGAGGATCCCAGGAATCTCCGCGGCATGAACCACTGGCCTGAGAGGAAGACCACTCCTCCACCCTGATCCTCGACAAACTCGGTCAACCAATCCAACTGTTTCGCCGAAAGGGCATCCGGCCGAATATCTCCGAGGATGACCACGTCATAATTGAACAGGGCCTCCCGAGTTCTCGGGAAAGATCTCAGTGGTTTCAGGCCAGGAGAAGACTCTTGTGGAAACTCAGGGTCCGCTTCAAGAAGCAGGCAATGAGCCTCCATAGTCGGGTCACGAATCAGAGAATTTTTCAGGTAGCGATAGTCGTACCGGGGAGGTCCCTCGACGTAGAGAACCTTGATCTTCTGGGCAACGACCGTCACTGGTTTTTCAAGTGCATTGTTCTCGCCGAACAACTCACCGTTCTGATAAGGCAGCTCGATCTTGCACAGATACTGACCGGGTGAACGTGGAGTAAACTCCAAACGGTGCGGAACAACTTCGCCATCTTTGCCGATACTGACGAAGTAATCGACTCGTTGCTCAGTTCCGCCGTCTTCGCGAATCAACCGCAACTCAGCGCGAATCTCTTCGCCTTCAAATCCTTCTGCCGCCACTCGGAAATCGACCGGAACGGTGTCACCTTCAAGAACCACATCCGCAAGATCGAGATCGACCATTCGAATGTCCCGGGGCTCGGCAGGATTCCCCACGCCAATGACGTGAACAGGGATCTCTCTCAACCCCAGTCTCCGGGAAACCTCCAGAGATGTGGAGACCCCACCACTCTCCTGACCATCACTGAGAAGAACCAGTGCGGCGACGTTATTGTTTCGAGCACTGTCGACGGCGTCGGACATCGCATCACCCAGACGGCTGACACGACCCCGAAGTTCAATCGGAGACAGCTCTGATCCTGCGACAGGATTTGTAAGGTCGGTGTCCTCGGAGAATCTTGGTAATTCTGCTACCGCACGGACTCCATCCGAGCCCGCAAGGATTTTGACATCCGCTTTTTCCCGAAGTCGATTAATCAGCTGGGCATTCCCTCCATCGAGAATCCCCTGGGCAATCTGTAGTCTGGTCGGTTCAGCAGAAGGTCCAAGACCCGCCATCGAATGGGTGCTGGCTGTCACTTCCGGATCTTCAAAGCGATCCTTGATCCCCATCGAAAATGAGTCATCGACGACAACCAGAACCGTTGAGTTTTCGGTCTGAACCCGCTCTTTCGTAAGAGTCGGTTTAAAGAGAATCAGCACCAGTGTCAAAAGTACCAGGAAACGCAGGGCCCCCATCGCCCAGCGTGGGCCCCAGCCCATACGACCCTGATCTCCGCGATAGCACCAAGCGGTCACCAGCAGCAGGAGCGGAACGATCACGACGACAGTGACCCAAGGCTCGGGAGCGCCGAGCCACTCGATGCGGGTTTCAGTTCGAGTCTCAGCGACGGTGAGGACGCTATTCAGCAGGGAATCGATCATGAACGCCTCCTTGCCTTGCTAAAGAAACTCGCCAGTCCCGTTTCCAAAACCAGAAGCATCAGCACCATTGAGAACAAGGGGTACCAAAGATCACCAATATTCCCGCCTCGGCCCTCCCTGTCAGAGGCTGACTCCAGGTCTTCGACCTCAACGGCAGGATAAACTTCTGCGAGACCCGAAATATCTGCGAAGACCAATTCGCCTTCCCCGACAGTGGGATTGACAGCAAAGGCATCGCTACGTATCTCACCAGAATCCTTCTCATATCGGATTTCATAAACACCCGGCAGCCATGATCCGGCCACCGACAACAGAAATGATTTCCGATCCTCTGATTCTTTCAGAGCCAGAGGTACGACTCCTCCCTCAGGAGTAATCAACGAAACTCTTGGTGCATAATCTGCAGATGAAACTTCCTTGACGAGTGGCTGCCCGAGAGCAAGGTATCGCCAACTGCCATCTTGCATCGTCAACCATGGCAGGCATTCATGCAGAAAACAAACATAGGCCGGAGTGACTGGAAAGTTGCTCCACTCACGATCAGCACCGGTTCCCAGCACGACGATTGAGCCATTGCCCCGATAACCCTGAACAAGAACCGGTGTCTGATCAAAATCATCCAGCTCAAGAAGGACTTCAGTATCTTCCTTGAGCCTGAGTGGTTTTTGAAAACCGTGGACGATCACATCCCCGAGACCTGCTTCAGGAAAATTAGCCAAATACTCCATCATCGGATGTTCAGGATCCTTGATCAGCCAATGGTAGAAAACTTGCCGACGTGGATCCGAAATGGAAGTCCCCGGTTCCCAGAGAAACCAGCCATCACCATTATTCCAGGCATTCGTTCCCCACGTCGGATGATCCATACGCGAGCCCGTGAAGACGAGGACACCACCACCCTCGCGAATGAACTGATCAATACGTGCAGATTCTGCTGGATTCATCGTCGAGACATCTGCCAGAACCAAAATGCGGGCACTGTCCAGATCCGCAGACAATAGAAGGTCTTCTTGAACGACCTCGACACGATAAGGAGAAAGCCGGATTCCGGATCCGGAGGTTTCCTCCTCCCCGATCGCTGCCAACAGCCAATCTGATTCGGTCGATTCTTCGACAGGATTCCAACCGCCATCGGCTACCAGTATCTTTACAGACTCAACGACTTCACAGGCGAACCAACGGGCATCATCCCTGTCGAGATCATCGCTTCTGAGTCGAGATTCCACACGGGCAACTCCAGGAAGACGGAAGATGTGCGGAAAACTGAGAGTGATCTCCTCTCCCCCTTCCACATCTACCCTGCGTGTTCCCTGAACTTCTCCATCGATCAGCAACTCCACTTCAATACCAGGAACCATCTCTGTTCCCCTATTGACGAGCTCTACCTGAAATGAAATGGGAAGATCGGTACTGATCAAACCAGAAGAGGGGCGTAGCGAAACCAAACTCACATTGCGGGGATTCTCAGGAGCCACATTGTGCAGTTGAAGTTCCGAACCGGACTTCTCAAGAAAATCGAGCGCTTTCTTGACTGCCGGTCTCTCGGTTCCATCTTCTGAATACCAGTCTCCCCTCTGGAAATCGGAGATCACATGGAAGATCCATGCTCCTCCCTGTTCCTGAGAGAAGGCTGCGGCCTCTGAAATCAGCGATTCGGGTTCAAAATTCAGCCAGCCGGCTTTGATCTGTTCAAGGTCGCCAAGAATCTCCGCAGGTCCCCCCTCCGCAACCAACTCCAGTTGAGGTGTCGGGGTCTCGACAGGCGGCAAACCTCCTACAAAAAGGGCAGTCCGGTCACCGACTTCAAGATTCAGCAACAGTGAACGGGCCTCTTCTCTCGCTGCCTGTAAAGTCGTTCGGCTGGCCAGCTTCGCCGCCATGCTTGAAGAAGCATCGAAGATCACTGCTTCCTGACGGGCTGCCCTTCCGATGACCGGAAGAGTCCCATCATCCAGACTCGGCCTGGCCATAGCGAATACAAACAGCAACAGCGCAAGTGTACGAATGATCAGCAGTAACAAATTTTCCAGACGAAGCCTGCGTTGGTGACGCTTCATCGCACGCAACAGAAACTCCATCGCAGCCCAGGGCCTGCGCCGATATCGCTGACGATTGATCAGGTAAATGATGATCGGGATCGTCCCCAATGCCAAAAAGCCAAGGAGTGCAGGATTGATGAAATTCATCGAGGACTCCCCGCCCTTTTGACGAGGGCTTCTCGCAGAATTTGGTCAAATCCACGAGAGCAGTCCGCCAGCTGGTATTGAATCCCACTGTTGCGGAAATCCCGACGAATGGTGCGAGTAAACTCGCGAACTTCTGCCAGATAGGCTTCCCGTACTGCTTCCGGATCAGCCAACTGATCCTGCATTCCCTCAAGCCCCTCGAACATCGTCATCCGAGTAAATGGAAACTCTAATTCATCCGGATCCATGACATGGAGAACAAGGACATCATGCCCAGCATGCCTCAGTTTTCGAAGACCATGCAGAATGTCATCCGGTTCATCGAAGAGATCCGTCAGGAGAACGATGAGACAGCGTCGCTTAAGACGATCGGAAACCCTGCCGAGAACTTCGCCAATATCCGTAGCATCTTTTCCGGATTCCTGGGAAAGGACCGTCACCAAATCCTGAAGGTGGCTTCGGCTTTGTGAAATAGGAGCATCGGCGCGAATCTTTTCATCGAACACCAAAGCACCCACCGCATCCTGTTGACCCAGGATGAGATATGCCAATGAGGCGGCAAGAGTTCGGGCGTAGTCGAGTTTCGTCATCGCACCTGATCCATAATTCATGGACTCACTGGCATCGAGAACCAGCTGGACTCGCAAGTTCGTTTCTTCTTCAAACTGCTTGATATAGAAACGGTCACTGCGTCCAAAGACTTTCCAGTCGATGTGGCGGATGTCATCACCCGGAACATATTCGCGATGCTCCGCAAACTCGACCGAAGAACCATGAAATGGGCTTCGATGTAAACCCGTGATGGATCCTTCTACGATCATGCGCGCACGAACGATGAGTCCAGAGACCCGAGCCAGTGTGGCCGGATCGAGAAGGCGCTGAGATTCCTCAGACGACATGCGCGGCAGTCTCCTCTAGCAATCGCTGGATGATGTCATCAGAGGTGACACCTTCTGCTTCTGCAGCAAAGTTGGTCACGATGCGATGTCGCAACACAGGAAGTGCAACCTTGCGAATATCGTCAGCCGTCACATGGGGTCTTCCTGAAAGAACAGCACTCGCCTTCGCCCCAAGAACCAGATATTGACCCGCTCTGGGCCCCGCACCCCAATCGACATGGCGCTTGACGAAATCTGGGGCTTCATCAGTCCTGACGCGGGTGGCTCTCGTCAATCTCAATGCATATCGAATCAAATCATCTGCGATGGGAACCTGTCTGACCAAAGCCTGAAGCTCCCGAATTCTCTCGCCATCCAGAACCGTTTGGACCTCTGCCTCATGACCACCGGTGGTCCGCTGCATGATCTCCAACTCCTCATCTGAGGACGGGTATTCGACCCTGATGTTGAACATAAAACGGTCCAGCTGGGCTTCGGGAAGAGGGTATGTTCCTTCCT
This sequence comes from Planctomycetota bacterium, assembly GCA_002691835.1. Next base: position 1,286 of record NZJA01000086.1, on the reverse strand, counting down.
GCTCAATCGGGTTCTGCGTAGCGAGAACAAAGAAGGGTTCTTCGAGAGGATGGCGCTGTCCACCAACGGTCACCTGCTTCTCTTGCATCGCCTCCAACAAGGCGGCTTGAGTTTTTGGAGGTGTCCGGTTGATCTCATCCGCAAGGACGATGTTGGCGAAGATGGGTCCCGGAACAAACCGGAATACTCTCTCGCCAGAAGCTCCATCTGCCTGAATAACTTCCGTTCCGGTGATGTCACTGGGCATCAGGTCGGGGGTGAATTGAATCCTGTTGAAATCAAGATTCAATGCTCGTGCCAAAGTGCTGATCAAAAGCGTCTTTGCGAGTCCGGGAACTCCCACCAGAAGACAGTGTCCAGAAGAGAGCAGGGAAAGAAGGAGCTGATCGATGACCTCATCCTGACCAACAATCACCTGAGCGAGCTGTTCCCTGAGAGATGCCACTGCACTCTGAATCTCATCGAGACTGTCATTGGAGGCAGCCGCCGCAGCAAATGGGGATTCATTCATCTCCTGATCGCCATCGGCGGGGGTCAGGTCATCCTCGATCATGTCGGTTTCCTCGTTCCTAAAGGTCCAGGCCAGCGGTTTCCAAAATCATCATTGCCATAGAGGCGACCCGTATGGAAATCCATTGCGGGATCGGGCTTCCAAAGAAACTCTCCGCAGAACTTCTCAGGATAAAATCTGCCTTTTCTGGGTCGGTTCGACAGATTTCAGCCCGCGATGGAGCTCCCGGAATCCCGTCTTTCCCCATGCAAATTTTCCGCCCCCCAAGGGGAAATCCCCGGGAGCAGCCGGCGTCCAACGCCGGCGGTTTCGAAAAGTCCCACAAAAAGTCTCTCTTTGGTCTAAGCAAAGGATAATCCACGGCAGATTGCTCCGAAACCGTCCAGAACCCCGAAAACCCGTCGAGGTGGTCGATAACGCCAATTTCAGGCCTCTCGTTCCGGTCGCAGAGTGATCCATCCGCACCCGAGGGAGGCCGTGGATTCCAGACTCTCCGGGGCGGTCTCGTTGACTTCGACCATGCCTCCCCTAAACTTTGCCAACTGCCCCTTCTAACGATGCGTCGCCATGGGGTGGTTCCACCGGATATCGCCCGGGCGGAGCTTTCGAATAGGCCCTCCCCCAAATGATCTTCCGGGTGTCTAAACCGGTATTTTTTGGCGATTGCTTAGCAATCCAGTCATCCCCTGCGATGACTAGTAGAGGGGGCCCAGTGGCCGATGGAATGACTGCCAGTGAAGTCTTTCATTCACACAGTAGCCTGACCTATGACGAT
>NZJA01000085.1 GCA_002691835.1 Planctomycetota bacterium | reverse complement strand
CCGCTCCTGGCCTCCCCCCCGCTCCTTCAAACAGGATCGCCGCCAATTGTCCTTCGACCCCATTCCGCTGCAAAATTTCAAGGAATGGCTCACGGGCAATCGGCCCCAACAGCCAGCGCTGACAACGAGAGACGATCGTTTTCAACAATCGGGCAGGACGATGCGACACGAGCAAAAAGTGAGTATCCGCCGGAGGTTCCTCAAGGATCTTTAGGAGTGCATTCGCCGCTTCTTCTCGAAGCTGGTCAGCACTGTCGATCAGAATGACTCTGCGGCCCTCTCCCCTCAAGGAAAGGAAGTGAAGTACCTCACGCATTCGGGCGATCTCAATCGAGCCGCCTCCCTCGGTGGAAATCTCCATGTAGCCCGCATGGTTTCCAGAAACCAATGCCTGACAGGAAGGGCAATATCCACAAGCCTGTGGATCAGGAGAATCCCCCATCTGAGGATTGCGACAAAGCAACATCGTCGCCCAGCGACGCACGAGGAAACCCTTGCCAATGCCCTCTGGCCCCGCCAGAAGATGGGCGTGCGCCAGCCGTCCCGCCAATAACCCTCGGCCCCAGCCACGCCGTATCGCTTCATGGCCCAAGAGCCCTTTGGCTGAAAGATCGATGGTCATTGGAGGAGAACTATGATCAGAGCTCATCGGAAATTTCAGCGGGATCAGACATCGGCAGAGATTCGATGATGGCGATGATTCGGCCCGCGACTTCCTCCTCGTTGCCCATGGCATCGATTCTTTCTACACGATCCCCCGGAAGACCGCGGACGCTTCGAAAGGCCTCTGAAGTTCTCTCAATCATCCCTTCTCGGGATTCAAATCGATCGCCTTCGCCAGCCCTTAACTTGAGCCGCTGCAACAGAACTTCGGTGGGAAGGTCGAGAATCATATGAAGTAACGGTCGACGTCGTCCCAGAATCCCCTGACACAACTCGATCGCTCTCTCTTCTCCGAGATCTCCCGCCATCCCCTGATAGACGATGGTCGACAGATAGAATCGGTCCGCCAGTACCCAGTCCCCTCTTTTGAGAGCCGGTTCGATGACTTCCGAGAGGAGCTGGCAACGCGAAGCGAAAAAGAGCAGAGCCTCTCCCTCGACCGTCATCGGAATCGAAGCGTCCATCAGAAGACGACGAACCCGTTCTCCCAACTCCGTCGACCCCGGTTCGCGGACCTGGACCACCCGATCTCCACGGGCCTCAAGCCACTGACCCAGTCGATCCATTTGGGTCGACTTGCCACAACCATCCGGTCCTTCGAATGCGATAAATCGATCCATCACGAGAGCGGTACCTGCGCATCTGCCATGTAGGACGATCTGACAAAGGGGCCGGAGAAGACCATCGGAAATCCGAGAGACTCACCAAAAATCCGCCACTCTTCAAATCGATCCGGGTGAATATATTCCTCGACGGGAAGGCTTCCAGGTTCCGGTTGCAAGTACTGCCCGATCGTGATGATCTTGACCCCCACTCGGTGCAGATCTTCCAGCAGTGACTCCACTTCAGCCTCTGACTCACCAAGCCCCAGCATCAAACCGGATTTGGGCCACATTTTGGAACGTCCATCGATTTCTGCGTGGGCAGCAACCCGCTCCAGCAATTCCAGACTGCGGGTATATCGGGCCCCGGGTCGGACCTTTCGGTAAAGGGACGGGACCGTCTCAATGTTGTGATTGAAGACGTCCGGGCGAGCTTCGATGATTCGATCTATGGCATCCGTGTCACCACGGAAATCGGGAGTCAAAACTTCGACTTTGACTCCGGGAATCTGTTCACGAAGCTCATGGATACACTCCACGAAATGATGGCTTCCCTGATCAGCAAGATCATCTCTGTTGACCGAAGTCACGACCACATGCTGAAGCCCCAATTCTTTCGAGGCCTCCGCCACTTTGCGTGGTTCTTCGGGATCGAGAGCTCCGGGAACTCCCCCCGCTACCGAACAAAACGGACACGAGCGAGTGCATTTTTCCCCCATCACCAGAAACGTCGCCGTGCCACGGGACCAGCAATGATTCCGATTCGGACAACGAGCTTCCTCACAGATGGTATTGAGAGATCGGTTTTCCAGAGAAGCTGCGGTCTCCCGACTGCGAGCTCCTTTCGACAGTGGCATCCTCAACCATTCCGGTAAGCGTTGTCTTTGCCAACGTTTCTCATCGGTTCCGGTTGGAGAAGGTTCCCCCTGCGCGTCTGAAGTATTTTTGGGAGTGGACATCTATACCTCCGATGGGACCCAGCCCATCCAGAGCACCCTAGCCGGGGAACTGTGAGTGGGCAAGCATCACGGAAGCGAGATCCCTGCCTGCTGTGGGTCAGCTTTATGCTTCGACCAACTCCAATAATTGCGGCATCGAAGCCTGCATTGCGACCCGACCGGCCTCAACCAGACTCGCCAGATCATTGAGATCAGACCAGGACCTCTGCCCGACTTTTGGACGGACGACGAGGTCTGCATCCGTCAGCTCCTGTTCAGTGAGCCAATTTCTGGAGATTCCCGCCACTCTTTGAATCACTTCAACACCACTATCCAGAGACTCGCTGGCCAATAATCTCCGAGAAGGATCGATGGCAAGAACCACGGCATTCGGATCAGCGGTCCGGGCAGCAGCCACCGGAACACTGGATACGGCCCCTGCATCGATCAATTGCATCGTCTCGATTTCCACGGGTGGAAAAATCCCCGGTAATGCACAGGAAGCGGTGATCGCAGGTAGAAGAGGGCCATCTCTAAAAGTCACCAATCGAGCTTCTTTAAGATCGAGAGCCACCACCTGAAACGGAATGCGGCAGTCTGAGAAGTCACCTTCTCCGACCAAAAGAGAGACCAGTTCTTCCAGAATTCCCTCTTCGACGACGGAGTTTCGGCGAGCCAAATGTGCGAGATGTAATCCCCGACGAACGAGGCTGCGAAGAGTTTGCAGGAGACCCGTGCGCTCTTCGTTCGCGCCCGCAAGCATCATTCCACCGATGCGAAGACGACGAAACTCTGGAGAGGAAAGTAACTCGATCGCACTAAGGGAAAGAAAAGTGGCATTTGGATCGATGCACCAGCGAGCACCGGTAATGGCTCCGGCCGAAATCCCGGAAACACTGCTGATTTCGATTCCTTCTTCTTCAAGAACCTGAAGCGCCCCCAAATGGGCCAGCCCTCGACTTCCCCCGCCACCCAAAGCTACGGAGACCGCCTTCATCGCTTAATCTTCCTCGCCAGCAGAATCCCGAAGATCGACGACTCGGGCTTCCTTCAATTGGGTTTCCATTCCGAGACGCTGAAGCATCTCGGGTCGGTCGACAAGAACGATGCTGCTGGGTCGAACCTCAGAAGCTTCCTGAATCTGAGCGCTCAGAACTTCCTGGACCTCTGAAGCCTCGACTCCCTCTCTCAGACTCACGGAAACATGCAGTTCATCGACATCGAGAGGATCATTATTCTTTTTACTGAGGACGATCTGCCACTCATCGACGAGACGAGAATCGGTGAGAAGATCGGTGATCACATTTAAGTTGACCAGAGTTCCTTTAATCTTCGTGAGTGACATGTCGGTCTTGTTTGAAGCGCGACTCAGATCCGAAGCAAAGCGTGGAACCCTGCGCCCACAAGCCGGACATGGTTCATGAGTCATCCCCCCATTGATCAAGTCGCCAGTACGATAGCGAAGAATCAACGAGCCTCGACCATCGAGCGGGGTATAGACCAACTCACCGGTTTCGCCGTCCGGAAGACGTTTGCCCGTCTCTGGGTCGACGATTTCAAAAAGATCTAAATCAGGGTAAGTATGGAATCCTGTTTCCACTCCGCCCTGACATTCTATCCAACATTTTTTAGATTCGGTGAAGCCGAGAACGCTGACCACTTTGGGATTCTCGGATCCGTTACTGCGCAAGAGCTCTGACAACTTTTCTCGATAACCGCGAGTGACCCGATCTCCACCGAGGAACAACACCCGAATCGAAGAGAGATCTCGCCCTTCTTCCACTCCCTGACGAATCAGGTGATAGACGTATCCGGGGATTCCAGTTAAATGACTCGGGCGCATCTTTTCCAGAGCTCTCAGGATACCGTCTGTTCCCATCGCTCTGCCTCCACCGGTGTGAAGCGTAAAGAGTTCATTCGAGAGTCCAACTCCATGGACTTGCCAGAAAGCCAGATGCGGCGCGTAAGGAAAAACGCTGACCAGTCGATCATTTGAGTTATCGACACCGATGACTTCACCCATCCGACGACCCGCCTCCTGAAGGATGTCGAGATCGTAACGGCTCAGGAAAAATGAAGTCGGCAGTGCTGTACGACCCGTCGTAAAGAAAGCCTGTACGGGACGATATTCCGTCCCCAGTCGACGACGGACTTCTTCTTTGCCATGCCGAAGAGCAGTCCACATCATTCCCGCTTTTTGAACAGGAGAGAGAACTTTCCTCACCGTCTCGGCATCTGGCTGCAGAACAAAGCTCTTTGGTTGATCGGGATGCTCAGCGGTGGGAGCGACGTCTGATTTCGATGAGAATGGAATTAAATCCATATCGGAGTAGCTCTGCAGGCTATCGACATCGAGATCGGCCAACTTTTCCCGATAATGGGGATGGAATGGCAATATTTTTTCACGAAGGAGCCGACGCAATTTCTCCATCTGGAGGCGTTCAAGCTCACGGGGATCCGGTTGATCCCAAACCTTCCCGAGAGCACCATTCGGTACAAATCTTCCGTGCATCCCCACGCCAATTCCTCCACTCGATCCCGAACTCCATCTTCATGGAGTTTACTGGAAGCATTCCCAATGCTTTTTCACACGTCCAATGAGAATAACATCTTATGGCAGATTTGTGTGATGCGGACTCTGACGGAGGATTCCCCCAGCAGGCCCACCCCCCTATTGGGAACGGTATTTCCAGCCTGCTCGCCTATTCGACGCTTTCCCCAACCCCATCGTAATCTTCTTCGTGGGCAATCTCTGGAGAATCAGCCATTCTCCCGGGTCTTTTCAATCAGTGTCCACGGGGCTCGCGCCCCGGAAAGGTCATGCATGACTTCCTGGAAATCGGTCCTGACCCTGACAGGGATTGTCGGATTTGCATTCGTCTCGCTGAATGTGCCCGGACATCTCCTGAATTTCTTTCCGGAAATGCCGGAATCCCTCTCCGCGATGCTCGTCATTGGATCACCGATTAAATCCATCGTCGCGTTGTTGAGTCTTTTATTCCTGAGTATTGGAGTGATTCCCACGGGTGATCCACAGTTTCATCGGGGAGATTTTCTACAAACCGTCTCCCTCGGCTGTGCCATCGTTGTCGCCGCCTGTTTAGCTCTCGCTATTCATTTCACTTCAACCAGTGGTCCTGTCCTTCCGGGACTAACCCTTTCGGTCGCTGTGATCCAAGCAGGAGTGGGCATTTTCGCGGCACTCGTTTTAACTCTCGATCAGCGAACTCGTTCGCTGAGCAAATTTCCTTTGACCGTCAACGTCGGACTCTGCGCCCTGGCGCTGGTCTACAGCTCCGGCCTCTGGGTCTGATTGGGAGATGACAATGATTTACTGTGACGATTGCGGTGCCATCACCGATAAAAACCACGGCCCTGAAGATGGGGCCATCCATTGCGCCCGCTGCTCAGGAGCCACAGAAGAAGCCCCTGCCTGTCAGGAACTTTCTCTTTTAGATGATCCGATGCCTATGGAGAGCGGAGGATTTCAATCCTCCGAAAAGTCGATGGACGAACTTGAGCTCTTCTCAGGCGAAACCATCGCTCAAAAAAGGCAACAGCCCCTTCCGACAGAAGATTCGACTCTGAAGTTGGTAGAAGACGATGTCTTTGGGCTCGATCCACAACAGGAGATCAGCGACTGGGATATCGAGGACTTTGGACCCACAGCAGATCCCTCCGAAGAAGAGACCCACGATTCTGGCGAAGTTGAATCTTGGCAGTTCGACTGCTTGGCTTGTACCGGTCGGCTCGCAGTAGAGGCCGTTGAAGAGCGTAGCAAAGTCAATTGTCCCCGCTGTGAGACATGGATGATCATCGATATCGATGGTGAAGTCATTCTTCCGGGAGACGAATTCGGCGCGCCACAACCATCCTGTTCATCCCAGGATCTCGAAAAACTGCGCCAGGAGGTCCATCGCCTCGCCGATGGAATCGGCATCGATCCGGTGACTGGAATCGAAGAAGGTCACGATTCTTTTGAATCCCAAATGGATCTCTCATACGAAGTCGGAGATGCCTCTGAGTTCAGCTCCGCTGGCGAGACTCCTGCACCCGGCCCAGTTTCCCCTGCGGCTCTTGAAGCCGCCGAAATGGTGGCTTTAGAAGGTGATATTATCACCACAACAGACTTCGAAATCGATGACGAGAATGGAACAGACGTTCCTGCAACCGTCACAACACCTGCGGATGATCTGACGGCAGCCCTGAGTGCACTGGCTCAGGGAGAGGATCTCGTTGAGGTTCGATTCGATACCCCAACGAGTGCTCCAGTTCTCACCCGAGCCACCATCGGCGTTTACACGATGCTGTTTGCTCTGCCATCCTTCGTCGCTATGTCTGCTTGGCTTGCAGGCCCCGGATCCCCAGCTCATCAGACTCTTTTGCGATTTGGCCACCAGGTTCAGCAGAATGGAAACCATGTCCTGGATCAAATCGCCCGCTTCTTTGCAGGAATCTGATCCCCTTTCCTGAGCAAATCACATGAACTCATGCGATCTCCGGCGAGTCGTCTTGCACGATCTCCGGAGATCGCTACACTGTGAAACTTGCCAAAGGTGGGAACAGCAGAAACCGCCGGAAGCAAAACGTGGGCGATTAGCTCAGCTGGCTAGAGCGTTTCGTTGACATCGAAGAGGTCGGAGGTTCGAGTCCTCTATCGCCCACCATTTCCAAACATTGATCCCACTGGTGTTGACGACACTGGTGGGATTTTTCGTGGTTGGGCAAGACGAGTCCAAAACCCCTTCGGCACAATGAACGGCAAAATCAACACGTAGGAAACACGTACCCGGCGAATGGCTCTTGTTCGATTTTTTCCGTTTGTCCAATCGGTCTTCAGCGTCATTCAGAAACTGTTCCCGAAGTTTCTGGAACCGCCCCTGTTGAGTCCTTTGATTTTACATATCTATAGACAATAATGAACCTCTCAAAGAAATCTGGAAAGAGAGGCGCGATGAAGACCGCTTTACTTTTACTTTTTCTTTTATTGATTGGCTGCGGAGGTCAGGAAATCAGAGACCGATCTCATGAGATCAGTCTCGACGATTTCGATCAACTGTACGAACGCTTCCGGGCGATCACCGGACTCCCCGAACGATCCAAGAGTGGCACAACAAACAAAGTCTTGATCAACGGGATTCTCTATGTGGAGGACATTGATCTGGATCCCAAAGGACCGGTACTCAAACCGTATGCTTCCTTTTATCAGCTGGAGGCGATGGTTGACTGGATGGAAAAAGAGAAAGACAATTACGACAGCATCGAAGAGTTGATCGATCGGGCCGGAAAGCGCCATCTCTTCGTGGATGGCTGGATCAACTAGCCCGTCAAGGGGTGAATCCTTCTTCCTTTTGACGAAGAAACACTCTGGCCCTCTCGGATCCGATTCGTCCTGCACTGCTGCAACACTTCATGCTGAAAGGAGTTCTGCATGGCCAGGTTCTTCTACTGGATCGGCTTGATCAGCTTTCCATTTCTTCTGGCGATCCCCTTTGTTCTTGGAATCGTTGAGATCCTGTTGTGGTCGGATGTTCTGGAGCGGCGCGACCTTGACTTTGGATTCTATCTTTTCAGCATCCCATTGATGTTCATCGTCGGCTGTATCTGCTCTGTGGTTATTCACCGTACCTTGAGCAAGAACAGGATTGACTGACCGGGATATCACAGAAACTTATTCAATACTATACTGAGTTTTCTCCGTTGACTAATCGATTCATACTCCTCACAATTATCGCCACTCACACTCATTTAATCATTGCGTGATGGAAGGGACGGGTTATGGAGGGCTTGGTAATCATCTGCCTGCTCGTGCTGATCGCTGTCCCGGTGATCATTCTGGTGCAAATTGCGGAAATCAAAAAACTCTTCAAAGAGTGGATCAATTACCAAAAGAGGCAGTCCAGAACGAAATTGGAACAACAGTGGAGTTCACCCCCGCCGGCAGATCCCCAACCCACCGAGAACGATGCTTTCCTGAGGGAAACTCTGTCGTCCCTGAACACTGATCCAGCCACTGACTCGGCCTCCACTGACCCGGGCTCTACTTCTCCTGAAAACATCTCGGAGCCTCCCGAGATAGACACAGAGGCGGCTGCGAAAACAGATGCCCCAGGTGAGCCGGAAGAATGGATGGAACTGGACGATCAGGAATCGGTGGAGGAACCATCCAGCTCTGAAGAATCTGCCGAGGCTGCAGAGCCTGTCGTATCTGGAGACTCGGAGAAACTCCAGAATGCGGGTCCCAAAGTTTCCAGATTGAAGCCTCTGCCCGCCAGAAGACCCGAATACAAACCCTCGGCTTTTGAAGTGGCCACCCGGGAAACCCTTCAGAAGATCAAGAACTGGATTCTGGTCGGTGAGGAAAACGCTCCAGACAAGGGCTCCATGGAAAATGCTCTGGCCAGTCAGTGGTTGATGCGGATTGGCATCCTGCTGCTGTTCGCAGGTGCGGCCTACCTGATGAAGTATTCCATCGACAACGACCTGATCTCTCCGTTACAGAGGGTTTATGCCGGTTTGTTCAGTGGACTCGCACTGGTCTTCGCCTCCCACAAAATTAAGGAGGGCCCCTTCACCCTTCTGCGATACGGACTGATGGGAGTGGGCGTCGGCATCCTCTATATCGCCAGTCTCGCTGCCACCGCGCTCTACCAATTGATTCCGAACACTCTCGGCTATGTGGCCATCGGTGCGGTCAGCGCACTGGCAGGGCTCCTCTCCTATCGCCATCAATCACTGTTCTTGGCACTCGTGGGAATTCTGGGGGCCTACACCACCCCCCTCGTGATCGGCATACAGGGAGGAAGCGAGACCAGCAGTCAATACTACGCCTACCTGTTCTTCATCTCTGCGGGAGCACTTTTTGTGTGCTCCAGAAGAGACTGGCCACTGTTGATCCTGACCTCTTTTCTTCTCCATTGGTCGCAGGTCATCGTCCTGTTGACGAAGGTTCAGGATGCGCAATGGACACAGGCCCTCTCCTTCACCATTGCCTACTGCATCGGATATTCGACGATCACTTTTGCCCGACATCTGCGATTGGGGACCACCACGACCTTTATCGATATGCTGATTCTGGTCCTGAATGCCGTGGCGTTTACCATCAGCGTCTCGTATCTGGTTCCCCTGCGCCACGAGCCCTTCTACATCCCCTTCTACATCTCTCTCGCCACTGGCGGAGCCTCCGTCTTCTACGCCATGCATGCCTGGTTCTGCTGGAAAACTCGACGACTCGACTATCCGATTTTTCAGCTTTTCTGCCTCTTGAGTGGTCTGTTCGCGTTGATCACCATCCCCAATCTGATCTCCACGGCATGGATGACCTCCACCTGGACTTTGGCAGGGCTTGCGCTGTTGATTCTGGCTTCAAAAAACCGCAACGCCCTGCTGGGAAGAGTGGGCTTCTCGCTCCTGCTTCTCGGGGTCATCCGATTTTTCCTGATTGATCTTTCAGAGTGGTACTTCGCGGATTCTTGGCGCATTCCTGATTCATCCGGAGCTGAATACTTCATGAGCTTTCTCAAGCGTGCCGTCGGAGTCGCATTGCCGACCTCGAGCATGATCTATGCAACCCTTCTCTTCCTACACCAGAATCCGATTCCAGAGTTTGGAGAATCGGACTCCCCCCAGCATCTGGGAACCGGTTTCTTTTCCATCCTCCGGATTCTCGCTCTTTCAGTTTTTGGGGGGATCATGCTGCTTGAAGTCTTCTTCAAGCTGTCACTGATCACGGGAGATCTGCTGACTTGGACTCTGGGCGCCACATTGCTCTTGCTTGTTGCCCACGTGGGCAACTGGGTTCTCTTTGGTGGACAGTCCGACAGTTTCAAAAGATTATTTGACTACACCTGCGCAGGTCTCGGAGCGTCGATCCTGATTTATATGACCCTGGGAACCGACGGACCGAGTTACTGGTGGATGAATATAACCATTTTGACCATTCCCCTTGGCATGCTTGCCGCAATTCCGTTGTTGAGCCCCGAGCGAATCAAGCCTTATCTCTTTCTCGGAGTGGCCTCCTTCATCACCATTTATTTGGCGACCACTGAAGAAGCCTATCATTGGCTGGAATTCGTGTATCCAGGGATGGAAGACGGCGGCAAAACCATCGTCATGATTTTGAATGCCATCGGTCTGTTGATCCTGGGGTTGAAGAAACAGCTGTCCACCCTGCGAATAGCCGGATTGCTACTGATCGGGATCTCTATTCTGAAGATGTACTTCTTCGATCTGAAATCTCTGGAAAACATTTACAGGGTTCTGTCACTCGTCGCCATTGGCCTGCTTCTGATCGTCGGATCCACCCTCTATCTGAAAGCCCAATCCGCCATGGCAGTGAATCAACCCCCTAAGGAGAAAGCTGAGGAGTGAATTCATCCTGTTCAGAAATTACAGGGAAGGGCATATGAGCGGGCCATCATTCGGGTGGAAAAGTATCGCCCTTTAGGCTCATGGGGTTCTTCGGAGTTCAATCGGAATCGTTTGATTTTCCGCCCACGGAAACCGTCACGATGACAACGAACCAGATCATCACCAGGAAGTAGAACAATTCGATGTACTGTAACTTCCAAAGAAATCTATTTTTGATCTCTTGAGGAACGAAGTATTCGAGATAGGCCCAATGCGTAGCATAAGCGAGAACAACTGTAGCTATGATCCTAAGTAGCCATTCGATGGAAGTGCGAATCTCTATTCTCCTTCCTCGGCAGAACTTTGTCGACGATACAGATTTTCGACGATCTCTGCATGTCGCTGATGCAATATTTCCAGCATCGATTCGTATCGTTCCTCAGTCTCACGAAGTTTTTCCTGAAGTCGCGGATAATCGCGGTAACGCTTCCAGACCATCGCAGGCCAACAAAGGGTTCTGTAGATCAAAAGACCTGAATACTTCATCGAACGTCCTTTAGCCTTTCTCTATATCCCCCTCAAAAACGGGGATTCGACGAGCCTGAACCCCTGTCAGAAATTCGCCTTGAAGGGTCTTTATTTCGATCCAGCAATACCCTGCATTTCATGAGAATAAAAGTCCCAGGTATCACCATGGTTATGATGGCATTTTGTTAGGGAATGGGAAGGGAGCTCCATGAACCCCACTCGGTGGAATGACGATTTTCTATGGGACTCGGAATCTGCTCGCATCTATTGCGAGAGTGGACTCGACGTCAATGAACGCAATGAACATGGAATGACTCCCCTCATGCTTGCTGCAGGAAGTGGCGCAGAGCTGGATATTCTCAAGGTTCTCGTCGATTCAGGGGCTGACATCAGAAGTCGCGATGACGAAGGCTGGACCCCTTTGATGCTCGCTTCAGCCCTCACCGACTCGATTGAAAATATTCGTTTCCTGATAGAACAGGGTTCAGAGGTCGAAATTCGAGATTATGAAGGCTGGACCCTCCTGATTCGAACTGTCCGGGACAATCCAAGTCTGGAAGTGACCCAACTATTGATTGAATCAGGAGCCCGGTTTGATCAATGCGACCGAAACGGCCTCAGTCCCTTCATGATGGCTGCCGCTCAAAACACCAATCTCCAAGTCCTGAAGTATCTCTACCAGCTCGGGGGAGACCCGCTCGCTCCGAAAGAGGATGGCTGGACCGCACTAATGCTCGCTGCCGGGTTCAATCCCAACCCAGCGGCTCTTGAATTTCTTCTCGATCTGGGAGCTGACGTTCAAGCCCGTGAGAAGAAAGGGCGCCGAGCCCTGGACCTTGCCCGTCATAACAAGCGGCTTGTAACGACTCCGGCATTTACTCGTCTTGAGCAATTGTCAAAGACAGACTAGGCCGTTCCCTCACCGGAGGGCTTTCGGTTGGCGAGAAGCTGACCGTATGTCAAGCAACGCCAGAGCCATTCCAAAGGTCCAAACCTGAACCTGGACAGCCACAGGGGAGCGAGTAACAACATCAATCCCCAAACTCCCAACACCACTCCGGCTTGCCCCAGCCGGGAGGTCTCTCCAAACCAGCCGAGACCGGTCCCGCGGAAGATGAGGATCGCCAATAATGTCTGCAGGATGTAAAGCGTGAAAGCCATGCGACCACATGCCATGAGCCGGTTCTTCAACCCCGCCAAAACGGGACTGCCAAACCACAACAGAATCGCCCCGATGTAGGCCAATGCGAGAGCCAGACTCCCCCAGTAGTTCCATTGGGACAGCAGGAAGAAACTGGTTTCCACAGGGCCAAAACCGATCTGTTCATTCTCCCACACCCCCCAGGCCACCATCGCCAAACCGATGAGTCCGCCAAGAATAGACAGGTTTTTAGCGGTCTTTTTCGCTCCCCTGCCGAGAAGAAAACCGGATTTGAAAAGCGCCATCCCCAGCAGCATCAATCCGGTCACTCGCCAGACGATCGCCGTCGGGAGGTACTCCAGCTGCATCAACCAGGATTCCTCACTCACCTTTGGCTGCCATTGAGTGAAGGTCCCCTGATGGATCGCCACCGCTTCGGCGATGGCCTCCTCACCGGGATTCCAGAAATCCACCATCTCTTGCTGGTCTTCAGCGGGCCAAGCCTGAAAGGACAGTCCTCCAGAGACTGAAATGAGTGATCCGACCAGAAGTAATCCAAAGGACCAGCGCAGCAGCGCTTTCGCGGAAAGCCTGCGGAAGGGATACATCAACAGTGCACAGACCCCGTAACTGAAAAGAATGTCCCCGCTCCAGAGAAGATGAGCATGAAGAAAACCGAACAGAATGAGCAGGCCATTTCTGCGGACATGCCCCCAGAAGGGAGACCGCTCCCGCTTCACCGCACGCTCGGTGAAGAGCACGATCCCGGCCCCGAAAAGGATGGAGAAGATGGCCATGAACTTGCTGTCGAAGAAGAGATGACTGACCAGCCAGACTCCGTAGTTCCCCCCATTCAGATCTCCATAGGCGGTGGGATTGAAATAGGCCGCATCGGGCATGGCAAAGGCCTGGATGTTCATGACGAAGATCCCGAGTACCGCGCACCCACGGATCAGATCGAGTGATTCCCAGCGCTCCGCTTTCGGAATCGACGGTAACGATTCGGAGTCCTTCAAATTCATTCTTCCCCCATCCAAAAATGCTCTCAAAACTGAATCAGGGCCTGCCCTTCGGCCGCTGATTCGTACACAATAGTCCGCCACTGGGGAGAGTTCACCCCGGCAGTGGTGAAACAGGGAGCATGGCCGAAAAAGAGAAACACTCCGGAACACTCCCCACAGGCGATTCTCGCCTGCTGGCCCGATTCTCACTGGCCCTCGCCTTGCTGATCCCGGCGCTGATCGCCGCTCATCCCCTTGCCAACAACGATCTGCCAATGCATCTGGCGGTCGGTAACTGGATCTTTGAAAACGGACAAGTCCCGAAGAGTGACCCCTTCTCGGCGACCGGTCATGGAGGCCCCTGGGTGGCCCATGAATGGCTGGCTGCCACTCTCTTCAAATCCGTTGAATCCCTCGGTCATCCGAACTTTCTCATCGCTCTCGCCGTTTTACTTTCCGCCTCCCTCGGCGGGCTGCTCGAAATGATCCAGCGCAGTTTTGGTGTCCCCGCCTTCTGGCGACTGCTGTTGCTGGTGCCGGTTTGGCTGGCGGTGGGACGACGACTGATGGTCAGGCCGCATCTTCTGGCGCTGAACCTGGTACTGCTGGTCTGGTGGCTCACCCGACTTGGACGTCAATCACCGCGCTGTCTATGGGTTCTGATTCCAGTGATGACCCTGTGGGCCAATCTTCACGGATCATTCCTGCTGGGGATCGCCTACATCATCGGAGACCTGTGCATCTTCAGTCAGGGACATGCCCTGCCGCAGAAGCAGCGCTTCATGGTTGCGGGTGGAAGCGTTCTGGCCACGCTGATCAATCCCCATGGAGCGGCCCTCTATCTGTTCCCCTTCCAGCTTGCTCTCGATCCGATTTTCACAGCCGGAGTCTTTGAGTGGCTTCCCCCATGGACCGCCCCCGGATTCATGACGACCCCTGCGGCGATCAGCGGCATTGGGCTCTTCTCTCTGGCAGTGTTGGGAAGCGCCCTGCAGGGTTGGGGATCAGAAACCACCGGCCTGCACCGACTGCTGAAGCGACCCGGTTTTGCCCTTTCCCTGCTGGCCGCCGTGACCGCAACCCTTCTCGCCTCTCGCCAACTGAGACATCTGGCTCTGGCTTCCCTGCTTTGGGCT
>NZJA01000084.1 GCA_002691835.1 Planctomycetota bacterium | reverse complement strand
TTTTAAAAATACAGCCGGTCGACTTTTTGTCGAAGGGTTGCACCGCATGCTTGTACTCTAAATATTCAGAACTCATCTTTTGTAACCGGGAAGGATCTTGATTCGGTTCAACCTGAAATCGTACCGCCAGGACAATATGCTCTCCCAATCCTGAAGATCGATAATCCCAAAGTATTTCGTTTCCAGAAATCCATGCCAATTCACCCGTAGGGTCGAGCACCCTGACCGCCTCAACCCTCTCTCCAAGACCCAATCCTTGAGCCCCGGCATTCCCCCACACTGAACCGCCTACAGTCCCCGGGATTCCAACAAAACATTCGAGCCCGCCAAAGCCGGCCTTATTGAGTTGATCCACAAGGTTCTGAAGTGCAATCCCGGCAGCGACTTCGACCACTGTTGGAGAGCAAACAGTGAATGTCTCAGAGCTCTGCTTGAACTTCTTCATGTGAATGACAACACCGGGGAATCCCTCATCAGGAAAAAGTGAATTCGCTCCAAGACCTAAAACTTGGATAGGGATTTGTTGTGCTCGGGCCCATTCGGTGATCTCTAATAATTCGGCTTCATTCCCAGGGGCCGCATAGTAGCGAGCTTCCCCCCCACTCCGAAACCACGTCATTGAAGCGAGATGCTTTTGTTCAAAAATCCCTGGTGGAAGAATCACTGCAACACCTGCCCTGGATGTTGCTCACGGATGCGTCGTCCTATTTGATGGACATCCCCCGCACCAATTGAAACGAGAACATCTCCGATCTCCAGCTCTTCTGGGAGCCGAGAAATCGCTTCTTCGAATCCAAGGAGATCACATTTTTTTCCATGATCACGAATCGATTTAGCCAACTGATCGATCAGATCTCTTGGAAAATCATCGAGATTTTCCCTGACTGAATAGACTGGTACGAGGCTGACCTGATCTGCCTCAGAAAGCTCTTTTGCGAAAGAATCCATGAATGCCTGCAAACGTGTTGCCTGGTGCGGCTGAAAAAGAACATGGCATTTCTGATCCGGGTAAACTTCACGAGCCGTTGCAATCGTCGCTCGAACCTCTTCAGGATGATGAGCATAGTCTTCGATCCACTCGATCTCTGGAAGAACAGATCTTCGTTCAAATCGGCGAGCCACTCCTCGATAGTTCTCTAATCCGCTAGTGACCTGATTCTCCGAGATCTCCAAAACTTCTGCTAATGCAATGACTGCGGAAGCATTCATACGTGTATGAGCACCAGGAACCTGCAATCTTGCCTGCAGAGATTTCCCACTCGCCAATTTCCAGCCGCTGGGTTCTAAAAGCTGAACGTCAGCTCTGTCGCAGGTACCAAATGTGCGCCAACGAAGGCGTTCTCCAGATTTCAGGGCATCTTTCACTTCGACTGGGCAAATGACCCATGAATCAGTGGCAAGATTGCCGATGAATTCTCGAAATGTTTCTCGTACAGATTCGATGTCCGAATAGACCTCAGGATGGTCCAGATCAATATTGGTAATGATGGCGAGAGCGGGTTTCAGATCCAGAAATGCCCTTTCAAACTCGCACGCCTCAACGAGGAAATCTTCGCCTTCACCGCAGTGCCACCCTGCCTGCAGTTGGGCCACTTCTCCACCAACGATCATCGATGGCTTCCGACCCGCTGCCTCAAACACACTATACAGACAAGCCGTCGTTGAGGTTTTCCCATGAGTTCCTGCAACTGCAATCGTCCGGAATCTCTCAGACAGCATGCCGAGATACTCGCTATAGGTATAAATCTGAATTCCACTGCGATCTTTTGCTTCCAGAAGTTCCGGGTTCTGCAGATCAATCGCACGGGTATGGATCACAGTCTGAATGCCTTCAGCCAGATGCTGGCGATCATGCCCTTGGAAAAACGTGACACCATGATCTTCCAAAAGATCTTTCGACTCGGAATCCTGATCACTGCCCGAGACAGAGAATCCCTTGTTGCGCAAGAAGCAGGCCAACCCACGGGTTGCACTCCCACCCACTCCAATGATGTGAACCCGTTCCGCAGCGCCTGGAGTTCCATTGGGGGATTCATTCACAAGCCTCATCGAGGGCCTTTCTGGTTTATTCATCGCGTGGGATCTTCAATTTCATACCGATTTTTAGTCGATTCGGATTCGAGAGAATCTGCCGATTCGCTTCCAGAATCCGTGAATAGTTCTCAGTCCCAAAGTAACGCTGAGCAATCGCCGAAAGAGTCTCACCATCTCTTACGGTATGAATCGTTCCTGAACCCTGAACGACACGTTGGGTTTCAGCAGACTGTGTTCCCGGTATCGGAATGATGAGTTGTTGTCCGATATCGATCCGATCCTCGCGGATTCCCGGATTCGATTCGAGAATCTTCTTCTTGCCGAGAAGTACAGAGCCGAAAAAATCCTGAGCGATCTCACTCAAAGTATCTCCGCGGACAACCGTGTAAATGACGGTCTCTGTTCGACCTGACACTGCATTCGGAGTCGCGTTGGGAGCCGGTTTTTTCCAAGCCACATCCTCTGTACCCTGAAAATCTGTGCCCCGAAAAGGAATCGCTGATCTTTCCATTTCTGAAGACGCCGCCGAATCAGAATCGACCGAATCCCACCGGAGGTCGACTTTCGAGATTGAACGGCCGTCTTGAAGTGCAGAACTCTCCTCCACGATCGGTTTCCACCAATCGACCAGCCCTCTGCAGCCAATGTAGAGCAGACCCAAGACAAGAATCCAGCGCAATAGTTTCCCCATTAGGCTTCGATCCTTTCATCCTGTTGCGTACGTACTCGCTGACGGTCATCAAATCTTTCATGCTCATGAGCTTCCAAATGGATTCGAATCATCTCAGCGATCGACTGCGCGGCCCGCGGTCTTCCTAGCTGACGCGATTTCTCTGCCATTTCCTGTAAACGGGTTTTATTGAGTAGAAGTTCTTCTATCTGTTTTGCGATTTGAATCGGAGCTGTGTCAGAATCGACCAAGAAACCTGCTCCATTTTCCTGGAGAAAACAGGCATTGTGTTTCTGGTGTTCATCGCGATGAGACTGAATCGGAAAAAACACGCCTGGTCTGCCCAGGGCCATCATTTCAGCAAGAGTTGATCCTCCGGAACGGCCAACCACCAAGTGGGCTCGATCCATCTCATGAGCGATATCTTTGATAAAGGAAACCACACGGACATTAAATCCGCATTCGTTCCAGTCACGGCGAACCTGATCGAGTGTCGACTCCCCCGTCATGTGGAGAATCTCAATCTCTTGTCGAAGAGAAGGGGTGAAGCACTTCGCCGCCTCAACCACTCTTCTGTTGACCTCTGTTGCCCCTTGGCTTCCACCGAGTATCAAGAGACGGACAACCCCTGGCTTCAGCTCCTGAGGCTGAAAGTCAGGTCTCACCGGACAACCTAAAATAGCTGACCGTGATCGAAGGACTCTGTCTGGATTGATCACCGGGAATGAAAGAAAGATTTTCGAAGCAAAAAATTTGAGAACATGATTGGCTAACCCCATCACTCGGTTTTGCTCGTGGAGAAAGAGGGGTATTCCCAGACTTTTCGCTGCCAATCCGGGAGCAATACTGGGGAATGCCCCAAAGCCCATCACAGCCGAGATTTTCTCTTTTTGAAGAAGCGACCTAGCGGCACAGACTGAAAGCACGGAACCATAACGCCCCTTTTTATGCCAAGGAGCCACGACCTTTTCCATCCCCGCTTCATTGAATACTTTTGATTCCTGCGAGCGAAGATGGTCGAGATAGACTGGAGTTCCAACTCCCTCTTCGAGAAGAACTGTGGCAAGGGCTTCTGCGGGATAGAGGTGTCCACCCGTGTGGCCTCCGACGAAAAGGATTCTGTGATTCTTCACTTCTGAATCTCCTTCCCGCGACAGCGTGTCAAAGCAAGAAGAACTCCGGACATTCCCATAAAGACCGCAAGGCCCGTCGAGCCATGGGAAAAGAAAGGAAGCGGGATCCCCTTTGTCGGAAGGATCGCCAGATTCACCATCAAGTTAAAAGCCGCTTGCCCTGTGATCGAAAGCGTCAGCACCATCGCCAAAATCGACAGGTTCTCATCTTCCAGTGATCGCCAGAGCTTCCTGCCAAAGTGCAAAAGAGCTCCGAACAGGACAGTGACCACCGTAACTCCCCATAGACCGGTCTCTTCCGCAAAGACAGAAAAGATAAAATCGTTGTAGGCTGAAGGTAGATAACCAAGCTTGCCCACTCCTTCTCCCAGTCCGCGGCCAAAGACTCCACCACTGCCGATGGACTGAAATCCAGCTCGGACCTGATCAACTGATTCAGGATCCCATACTGCACGGAACCTTTCGGCAAACTCAGAAAACCTGGACCTCTGCTGTATGATCAACAATGGAATAATGATTGCCGATATCGGCAGCATTACCTTGGCGAACCCGGCAGACCTCATGATCGGCAAGAGACACAATCCGGCAACGACAGCAGCCGTCCCCAAATCAGGCTGATTACCAATCAGGCCAATCGGAACCACGATCAGCAGGAACGACATGGTCAGACCAAAACTCTGGATTTGGGTTGTGGTCAAATTACTCTGTTGTTTCCAAGGCCCAGTCAGATAGATCAATAAAACCGGCAGGACAAACTTTGCGATCTCAGAGGGTTGAAAGAGGATTCCACCCACATTCAACCATCGAAGTGCATCATTTTTTTCGACCCCCATGGGAGTGAACTCAATCATGGCCAATAGAATCAAAAGGCCTACTGCAGCAGAGATCGAAAATCCAGATTTCAGCCAGGTTCTTGGAGAGGTCCAGTATCCGACCATGAAAAAGACCAAACCCAGTCCATACCCCTTGAACTGATCCGCCCACATCTTCCAGATATCACCGGTTTTCATTTCAGATCGATAACTGGTCACACTGAAAAGGGTGATACAGCCGATCACCACCAGAAAAGCGAGGCAAATCAAGATCGGCTGAGCCAATTGACGCGGATTCATGCGGACATCTTCTATGGCGACAGTCGTCGATTCAGGGGCCGTCGTCATCGAGACCCACCTCCACTCGACGCAGAGGAGATTTTCTTCTGCAGGTTGGCCTTCAATTGCGAAGCCAGTTTTTCAAGAGCTTCTTTTCTGGAGGCCTTGAACAGCACTCGATCCCCAACTTTCAGGAAAGATTCCAGTTCTCGGAGGCCCACTTCTCCCGACGGCAGGGTTTCCGCTTCTCCACCCGCAGATCTCGATCCATTTTTCAACCACTCTGCTCCTCGACCGCAGCACCAGAGCATGTCGATTCCTGCTTCGGCGCAGAGCTTTCCAATTTCAAAGTGGTAATCGGCCTCAGTCCCGCCGAGTTCTTCCATCGTGCCAAGAATCGCCACCGTGCGCTTCCCAGTCGAAGCGGCCAAATCACGGACGGCGGCATTCACTGACGGAGGCGAAGCGTTATAACAATCAAAGATCAGTTCGATTCCACCGACAGAATGCTTTTCTTGACGAAGCCCTGGGAAATCCAGGTGAGGTGAAATTTGACAAATCTTGTCAACGGAAACACCCAACTCCAACGTGGCCGCCAAAGCTGACTCTAGGCAGCGAAGAGCTCCGGTCCCTGCCAATGGAGCCTCGATCTCGAAGCTGTGACCCAGGGGGCGGTGTTCGACACGAAATCTTCCGGCCTTTGAAGGGTCGACCATGACTTCCACATCCCCCCCCGGCCCGGTCCACCAGCAGGGTTTGGAGAAATTCGAATCCCGATATTCGACCGGCGCAATCGCCAGGCGAACATCATCTTGTTCGAAGATGGAAAGCTTCTCCCTGAAGACTCCCTCAATAGAACCCAGTCCTTCGAGGTGAGTGGCCCCCACTGCCGTGACTACCGCAATATCCGGCCTGCCAATGGCGCTGAGTCCAGAAATTTCTCCGGGTTGGTTGGTCCCCATCTCCAGCCAAAGAACTTCCGTTTCGGCTGGGGCTTCGAGGATCGTCACCGGTACACCCAAAAAATTATTGAAAGAGTTGCGTGGCGAGTGGGTTGAAAAGGAATCGCTACAAAAGCGAGATCCAAGGTGGCAGGTCGTGGTTTTTCCAACACTGCCAGTCACTGCCACAGTCTGGAGCTGGTTCTCTTCAGAGCTTTGAGTGGCAATGGCCAGATGTTGAAGTGCCTGAGAAAGATCCGTGACTTCCAACATGGGAAATCGCTGCTCCTTGGCGGCTCCCGGCTCACATATCACCAATCGGGCTCCCTCTTGAATGGCGCTGTCGGCATGATCAATGCCATGGCAGTGATCCCCTTGAAAAGCGGCGAAGACGAATCCGTCTTGCACGTGCCGACTGTCGATGGCGACTCCAGTTAACAACATGGAATCCTGATCAAGGGTGTCACAATTTTTCAGTTCCACTTCCAAACCGGGAAACGATCTTTTTCCGGATACGACCGGCGTTCTCAATCGGGCAACCAGTTTGGAGAGTGAAACAGGGATCACGTGACCACCCCCAAGATATCCCTGACCACCTGTCGGTCATCGAAAGGGGTCAACTCCCCCTGGATTTCCTGAGTCGTCTCGTGCCCTTTACCGGCGATGATGAGAATGTCATCGGTTTGATGCTGATGAATTGCCGCAGCGATCGCATCGCGTCGATTGGTCGATTCGATGACTCGCGGGTGGGATCCCATTCCGCCACGGATCTGCTGAAGAATCTGAGTTGAGGACTCCGATCGCGGATTATCATCGGTGAGATATACCTCATCGGCATGGCGAGCAGCAATCCGACCCATTTCGGGTCTCTTGCCTCGATCCCGATCTCCCCCACAACCAAAGACGACACGAAGATCTCCGGAGCAGAATTCCCTACTCGCTTTTAATACTGCCTCAAGAGCATCGGGAGTATGCGCATAATCGACGAAGATGCCCTCTGCAACTTCTTCCAATCTCCCGGGAACAGGTCTGGAAATCTCCAGTCCTTGACGAATTTCCTCTGTCGAAGCCCCGGCCGAGATGGCCAGGATTGCGGCACAGAGTGCATTCGAAAGGTCATGAATAGCTGGTCTGGGAAAATCAAGTTCGAGCTCAAGACGAGGTCCATGAAGAGAAGCCCGGATTCCACGTGAGGTGCGCTCGATGATTTTCCCACCCCAACGTCCTTGGCTGAAGACATCGACAAAGGCCACGTCTTCCGTTTTTTCCAACGGATCAGTCGGCAGGAGAAAAAATCCTCCAGCCTTCACTTGGTGCTGAAGACTCTTTTTGACCTGATGGTACTCCGTCACAGTCTGATGATAGTCGAGATGATCCCGACCTAACTGAGTGACAGCCGCAGAGACGAGTGGGATCCCCGTCGTTCGATGCTGATGAATCGCATGAGACGAAATCTCAAGAACCATCGACCGTCCTCCGTCGTCGACATGACGACGCAAAGAGCTCGCCAAGACATCTGCCGAAGGGGTCGTGCAGGAACTCTCAGAGGATTCCCCTGCTACCTTTTGGTCAACTGTCGTGATCCAACCCGTGTTGCAACCGGAGACCTCCAGAATCGAGGCCAACATTCGGACGGTACTACTTTTTCCGTTGGTACCTGTGATCCCAAAAACTTGCTGATCCTTGCCAGGATCTCGGAAGGCGTGCTGAACCAGATGAGCAAACGCCTCTCTGGAATTTTCCACATGCCACCATGTCAGATTTTCAGGGGTTCCTTGCGGGGGCTTTGTTTCTGAGACGATTCCAAGAACCCCGGACTGGATCATTTGGGGGATGGAATCGACACCGTCGAAAGCTGTTCCTCGAATTGCCACAAACAGATCTGAAGGGTTTTGCCGATTATCCCAGGTCATCTCAGAAAAGAAGGAAGGACTGGAAGCGGACAAAACAGGAGATCCGAGAATCCGCTGAAGATCCTCGACAGAACCCGAGAGTTGAATTCCATGCCCCTTTACCACTGATCCGGTTCCCCCTCCTGCCCAGAATCCTGGGCCGGCCCCATCTGACTCCCCGATGGGATCAGATTACCGGCCGAAGGGGAGCCCGCCAAGTTCAAGGCCTCAGAATCCCTCGGATCTTCTTCTTCGACC
>NZJA01000083.1 GCA_002691835.1 Planctomycetota bacterium | reverse complement strand
TTCCAAAACATGACCTTCGCCATTGTTGAAGCCGTGCTCGGTGCCGATGGCGACCACCAGCTTGTCGGTATCGACGGCATCAAAGGTACCCAGTCCAATCACCGGCTGGAGTCCCCCACCACTCTGCAGTGAAAACTGTGCGCTCTCGTCGACGGTGATCGTCCCCGAGACGCCGGAAGGGAAAGTGGTCGTGGTGACGATTTCGGATGGCTCGGTTTGATGGACGCCTGCACGCATCTCCACCTGATAGGAGTACGGCGTCGCCGGCTGCAGTCCCGTATCGGTGAACGTGGCACTGCTCTGCCAACTGCTGGAAGAGCCTCCCGTGTTTCCGCTCAACTCCGTGAACAGATATTGCACCGGATCACCGGTACTGCTCGTTCCGGGAACCGCCCTCATGGTGATCGCCGAAGAACTGCCCGCCGTCGGATTCAGTTCAAAGGCCGCAGGGTCGGGGCTGACCTTGGACCAGGTGTAAAGGATCTGCGGATCGGTCGGCAGACCGTTGATTTCAGCATCGGGCGTGAACAGCAGATCGATGCGGGTGATCTCCCCCTCATCCGCCGGCAAATTGATGGCTTCGGTCCGGAGGCTGTTGCCCTGCAGAGGGTCGAGCCCCGGTTCCCACGATGCCGCCAGCATGTAAGTCTTGACGATGCCACCCTGTGTCACTCGCACACAGACATCACAGCCCCCGGAGGGAGCGAAGATCGCCTGCGCCAAGGCACGATCGGCAGCACTCATCGGATCAAACAGCTGGATCAGGCCTGCGGTGTAAGGACCGATCGGCGGGTACGCCATGTTGACGGCGGGATTCGCCCCCGATACGGATGCCATCACGCTGTAGACCTGTTGATTGCGTTCGAGGGGAAACTGGATGCCGTTATTGGAAACGATGTTCGTGTAATCGGCGGTGCCCTGATTCCAGGTGGCGTACTGACCGAGGCTGTCATTCCAGACGACCAGATTTCCTTCAAGGTAGTTTCGCATCTGGTTCATCGAGTAGTCGGAGAAGTGATTCATCAGGAACGGCGGCTCCTGGAATCCATTTCCACCCCCCTGCATCGGATCGACCTTATAGGTTCCCACGGGATGATTGCCGACATTGTTGGGCTGCACCGTCGGTGGAATGAAGGTTTGGCTTGGAGCATCGAAGGCCCACGTCGGACCCGCATGAAAGTTGTTGGTCCCGGGAATACTGATGCCGAACATGCTGCCCACATAAGGGTAGTTGGGATCGTTGGCCCAATGGGGAAGGGAAAGAGCATGGCCCAACTCGTGGATCAGGACTCCCTGGGAAGTTCCGTTGCCCACTCCGGCACATCCGCCCGCTTGTCCACCGGCGTTGACCCCATAGATATTGATGTACGAAAGGGAGTAGCAGCTGGAGCGACCTCCGGCTCTGCGCAAGGCACCGTTCCAGGCCAAAGCCGCGGCCTGCTCGCCATCAAAGGGCTGGCCGGTCTGCTCCAGATACTCGGCCTGGGATTTCACCCGGGCCGCAGGCAGATTCGCCCGTGGCGGGATCACCAGTTCAGGGAAGACCACATTCTCCAAGCGGCGCATTTCCAGATCAGAAAGCGGCCACTTCGATTCGAGTTCTTCAAAGGTCCCTGCCGGGTAATCACCCGTAGTCGCCGAAAAA
Organism: Planctomycetota bacterium; assembly: GCA_002691835.1. The sequence goes on along the minus strand of NZJA01000083.1, from coordinate 9,768 downwards.
TACTGCACATCGAACATCGTCATGATCATCCGATTCGGTGCGCCGATCTGCAGATTGGTCACTGAGGTAGTGGCGGATCCGGCATTGATCGTCACCTGCAAACCGGGCTGAACCCACTCCGCAGGAATCGTGGCTGTAAAACTGTCCGCAAAATTGTGCTGAACAACACCGGGACCATCAGCGATGGACGCAGGCAAAGTCGCAGGACCGCTGAGAGTCAGAGTCATCGATTGGCCATTGAGGTTGAGCTCGGCGGTCACCGCTGGTGAAGCCGGGATCGCAGGATCCACCACATGAGCCTTGATGAGTGCTGCCCTTTGACTGATCAAACCAAAGTAGGGATCGGTGGATTTCTGGACATGGGTCTGGCCGAAGTAGACCGCGTCGATGGTTTCGGAACCACTCGGAGGATTGAGTAACAGATTCATTTCCTGGGCCATGGATGCGCCGATCAGGAAGTATGTCTCAGCGTTGCGATTCCAGTGATACGACTGATCCGCAGGAGAGACCGCCGCATCGCGCCAGAAGTCGCGGGTATCGACGACCGCCACATTTCCCTCGAACTGTGGATAGACGGAGAAATTTTCCATCGCCAGCTGCGCGGCCATCAACGAGAGCGCACGGGGATGGGTCTCGCTCCACCCCGACATCCCGGTGGTCGCGATAACAAAGGGAAGATTCGGAGTCGCCAGATCGCTGCGGATGTCCTGGATAAAGTTCTCCAGGTTCTGCTCGTACTCATCATTGAAGCTTTGATTGACGCGATCGTTCCAACCCTGATGCCAGGCGAATCCCACCAGCTCGTAGCCTTGCCCATTATATTCCGGGAAGTGCGTTTGCAAATTCGTCAGCACGTCACTGACCGTATTGAGGATTTCCTGATAATAGAAACCCTGATCTCCCGGTGCCGTTGGAGGATTGGTGCTCCACCCTGAACTGGGCGGCCGAAAATCTACGGCCAGACTCTTTCCACCCCAAGCGGTTTTGATCAGCAGCACCGGCTCGTCGTAAAGATCTCCCAGGGCATGACCGATTTGCAGCTCAGGCCCCATCGTCGTCGCCGAAGACCCATACCCTGCTGTCAGCGAACCACTCAGGACCGTCGACCCACCGCGCTCATAGTAGATCCAGACATCATCGCGCTCGGTCCATGTCGATCCATTGACCAAATGCCCGTAAACGGATGGGTTGTTGTTGACGTGATATTGGAGGGTCCCCGGTGTTCCCACAGGGCTGAGTTCTCCATGCCCCTCCATGTTTGATTGCCCCGCCAGAAGAAAGACCTTCACAGGGTCCGATCCGGTCTGGGCATGGGTCAGGGAACCCGTGATCGACGAAAGGAGGATCGTCAGGACAAGGAAGCCCCAAGGGTGACGGTCATGTCTGGAATATGGCTTCGCTGCAGAGGTGGAAATCATCATGCTGGATCAATCCTTCAGTGGAATCTGGATATAGAGTCTTCCGATATCTTACCGCAGAGATTTGTGAAATAGAAACGGCATTAAAGACTCAGCCCCTCGATTTCACCGCTGCGAAAGCCTGCCGGTCAAAACGGAAGCCACCCCAAAAACAAACGCCTGTCACCCTCCTTGAGAGCGACAGGCGTTCAAACTCGGACATCCGATTGGAAGAGACTAAGCCTTATAACGCTTGCGCAACTTGGCCTGGGGGATGCCGGCGCGTTCACGATATTTGCTGACGGTCCGGCGGGCGATCTTGACGCCCTGGTTGGCCAGTTTCTTGGCGAGTTGGGTGTCGCTCAGCGGGTATGCGGGATCTTCGGCATCGATGATGTCGCGGATCGCTTCGCAGATGCTTTCGCGACTTTCGACGCCGCCATCCTCGCGCTCCACCCCACCGGTGAAGAGACGACGCAATTCGATCACACCATGCGGGGTCTGCATGTATTTGCCATTGGCAGAACGGCTGACAGTGGAGATATGCACACCGGTGGCATCAGCGACCTCCTGCATCGTCAACGCCTGAATCCGTGACGGACCATGACGGAAGAACTCTTCCTGACGCTCGATCACCGCCTGGGCGATATCGAGGAGGGTACGGCGACGCAGTTCCACCGAGTGGATCAGCGCACGGGCACTCTCGACACGGGTTTTGATGTATTCTGCGACTTCCTTTTTCAGCTGTGGCTCTTCGAGCATGGCAGAGCAAGCCGAAGAAACTCGCAGATCGGGCAAACGATCATTGGCGAGACGGGCGACAAATTTTTCTCCGACTTCATCAACAGCGATCTCTGGCACGATGCCGTGGTGACCGCGATCAGCGAAGGCAGACCCGGGAGCCGGATCGAGCTGACGAATGACATCACAGGCTTCCTGAATCTCTTCCATGGAGATTTCGAGCTTTTCTGCCATCTTCGGTAAAGCGTTGGCGAGAAGATCATCGAGGCACTCTTCGATGATGCGGTACTCGGCACTGCCGACAACACTGCTCAACTGCAACAGCAAGCAATCGGCGAGGTCCAACGCACCAATCCCCGGAGGATCCAGACGACGCACAACCTCCAGAGCGCGGGCGAGAACCGGCTCCGACTTGTTGGTGCAACGAGCGAGATCGGCGACATCTCCGATGAACCAGCCCCGGTCATCAAGATTGGCGCAAACGATTTCACACGCCTGACGCAGGGTTGGATCGAGTTCGAGCATCTGCAACTGACGCACCAGGAACGCCTCGAGTGATTCGGGACGATCAACGGTATTCATCAGGGCTTCATGTTTGGCATCGGAGGCTTCCGAAGATCCCACCTGGCGGCGTTCGCCAGTGGCGGGGCGCTCCCAGTTGTCGACGATCTCCATCAGACGACGAGTTTCGTCATCAACCTTCTCCGTAGAGTTCTCGGCAGGAGCATCGGCAGTGAAAGTTGGCTTCTCGACCATTTCCAGAGCCGGGTTTTCGGTGAACTCTTTCTGGATGCGTGCTTCCAGATCGGTCACCCCGAGCTGGAGAATGTCCATCGACAGGATGAGTTGCGGGGTGAGAGTCTGCTGTTGTTCAAGTCGGCCTGAAATGTGAAGACGCACACGTCCCCCTCTCCGATCCGACAGGCGGATCGCTGGTTCAGAAAAAACCTTGCGAGAGACGTGGTGTGGGCGAAGAGGCTCGTAAGCCTCCCCTCGCATCCAAATTGTGGTGGGCTTCCCGGTCGGGCTAGAGCGCGGTCGCACCCATCGGATTCCCGGTAGCGGGATCGATAAAGACGCGATCGAGGCGACGCTCGACGTACAGGTTGCCATCATCCGGGGCAAAGAAGATCCGCTGTCCTGAAGCGAGGGCATCAACGAGTTGCTGGTGCACTCGTGGACGTTCCTTCTTCAGTTGTCCCGATAGCACGAGACGGCGAGCTTCATACGAAAAATCGTAGGCGTGATCGACGTCGTGCACCGGAACCTCCATCCCTGGGGCTTTCCACCCCTGCAGATCTCATTGTCCGGCGGGCCTGGGCGATGGCGCCGGGCATGGCATTTGCCACCAAGCCCAAATCGCCTGAATCACTTCAGACCCGCAGAAGACTACCTTTCTCTCGCCGAGAGCGTCAAACCGGGCGAGAGTCCTCTTCCTGAATCAGGAAAATCTTTCCGTCTCCGATGCGGCCGGTTCGACCTCCCCGGATGACGGCATCCATGGCTTCTTCGGTATATTCCGCCTCGACGAGAACTTCGAGGCGAATTTTCGGCAGGAAATCCATGCCGACATCATCCCCGGAATAACTCTCCAGATGATCTTTTTGCATTCCATAACCGCGGACCTCCTGCGAGGTCATCTGCACAATTCCGGAACATGAAGCGAGTGCTTCCAGGGTCTGTGCCAATCGATAGGGTCGGAGAATCGCGACGATCCGGTTCATTCTCCGGAACCATCCCCTTCGCTGATCTCCTGCCAGAGATCTTGCTCTTCCAGCAACTTCCTCAACTCCACCGGCGGAGCCTGCACCCGAAAAGAAATCTCCCGATCACGAGCTTCCCTGGCCAAGGCGACGATTCCCAAAGCACCGGTCAGATCCACATCGGTCAATGAACCGAGGCGCATCTCCAGCTGACGGGATTCACAGATGGCTTCGAAGCCGACATGGGCCAGCTGCTCTACATTTCCAGCATCGAGAACTCCGCGGATCTCGATGATCTGCAGATCTCCATCATTTGTTCGATCCACGACCAGTTCGGTTCCCATCGATCCTACTCCCGTCTTGCGATCACCAGCGTGATGTCGTCAGTTGGTTCAGCTCCTGCCACATGCGCTTCCAGGTCCGCCAGAACTCCATCCACCAGCGACTGGGGATCTGGAGTCTTGAGATTCTGTAACACTCGGGCAAAAGCTTCGAGGCCATATTCTACCCCGCTGTCGTTCATCGCTTCCACGATTCCATCGGTATAAAGAATCAGCGAATCTCCCCGTTCCAATTGGACGTCACTGATCTCAAGGGCCTGTTGAAAGACCGCCCCGCCATCGATCCCCAGAGCGATCCCCCCGGGCTGAAACTGCTCGACGCGTCCATTGGCCCTGAGAATCAGAGGTGGATTGTGACCCGCACGGGCAATCAGCACCCGACCTCGGTCGGCGACAAACTCGGCCCATGCCAAGGTCACGAACATCCCATCGGTCATATCTTTCGAAAGACTGGCGTTGATACTTTCCAACATGGAGCGGGCATCCGGGTGAATTCTGGCGGCCATGCGCACCAGACTTCGAGTCATCGTCATCACCAGACTGCCAGAAAGCCCTTTGCCGGAAACATCTGCGACGACGATTCCTGCACGATCTCGGTCGAGAGGGATCACATCGTAATAATCTCCACCGACTTCTTTGGCGGACTGGTAATAACGCGCGATCTGAATCCCGGAAATCGGCGGAAGCTCCGTGGGGAGCAGTGCATTTTGAATCCCGCTGGCGATGTTGAGGTCGCGGGCGACAGCCTGTGCCGTCATCTCTTGCTCACGGGCTTCTGCCAGAAATCGGGTCATACGGTTAAACGAGGAAGCCAAGGCTCCCAGCTCATCCGTCGTTCGAACTTGCGACTGATGATCGAGGTTCCCGCGGGCCACCTGAGTCATGTCTTCCCGTAGCAGACGTACCGGCCGTGTCAGTAAAAACCCTACGAGAAGGACTAACGGGATGCCGATCAATAAAGCCGACCACACCAGCTTGCTGGTCGAGCTCTGCAGTTGCTCTTCCAGAGCCGCAAGGGATCGGGCACTCAGGAACAGTTGCACCGACCCGGCTCCATTGGCAAGTTTCTTTTCGAAGGAACGAATCGGTACGCTGCCTTCGGCACCACTGACGATCCCCTCCTGCACCACCACTCCATCATCCGATTCGGTATGAAGATTCTCTTCCTGAATCCTCATCTTCAGACGATCGCCTCCACGTGCGCTGGCAATCAGTCGTGTTCCACTGCCATCGAGCACCACCAGGTCGAGAACAGGAGTCTTCCCCCCGCCTTGAAGAAAGTCGGCGAGTCGACTTTCGAGTGCTGTCTGTGCCAAAGCCCGTTCTTCGATGGGCATTTCGGTTCGGGTCCAGAAGGGATCGACAAACGCATGGGCAAGTTTGACCAACTCCAGACCATTCTGCTGGAGAAGCCGAGTCGTCGAATCAAGGGACGATTTCGTCAATGAATTGGAGACCCCGATCACAAAGGCCAGCAGAATCAATCCTGAGACCACCCCGTATTTGACGGAGATGGGAAAGATCTGCCGTGGAGGTCGCTCACTGGAGCGTCCACCGCGGCCACGATTCTTAGCGGATGTCAGGGCCAATCTGCCTCCAGATCCGGCGATAAAGGGAACGGGTGACTTGCCGCCGGGGGGTCACCCCCATACCGTAAATTCGAATGAGGTCCCATCCCACCTCTGTTTTACCAAACCTGCACTCTTTTGGGTGATGACATGGAGCTCTCTTGAATCTTCCCGAAGTCAAAAAAGACCCCCGAACCATCTGGTTGCTGGCGGTCTGCCGCTTTGGGGAAGCCGTGGCGGTCGGCATGCTGATTCCTGCACTGCCCCTTTTTCTGGGAGGATTGACCACTCCCGGAGTCGATCAGGTGACCGCGACCCTGGCCGAATGGTTCCCTGGCTTTGCCCAGACCTTCCCGGATCTGTTCCAACCCAGCCAAGAATTGCTGACCGCCTTCCTCTTCAGTATTACCGGACTGGCGATGGCGGGCGTGCAGATCGTCTCCGGTCGAATCTCCGACCGTTTTGACACGCGTAAAAGCCTGATCGTTCTGGGGATGTTTCTGGGGGCGATTTGCTCGTTTGCGATGCACTTTGTCGACAGCTATTACCAGCTGGTCTTTGTACGCATCCTGCAAGGTACTTTTCTGGGAGCCACCTTTCCGCCGATGATGGCGATCATCGCCCGCAACGCTCCGGACAATGCCGGTGGCAAGGTGATCGGGACCTACTCGACGATCCGCCTGCTCGGTTTTGGCATCGGTCCGGTCATCGGCGGCTTTGTCGGCGATATGGGTGGCTACGACCTGGTCTTCATCGTTTCCGGATCCCTGTTGTTGACCAGTGTTTTGCTGGTCTCCATCCGTATTCATGATCCCAAGGAATTCCCTGGAGAGTTGCACAAAGAAAAGAAAGACCGCCCACCGGTCGAACCGGTGTTTCGCCTGTTGGCCCTGAGTATCTTTGTCATGATGGTCGGCATCAGTGCCGTGATCTCACTCTTCCCTTTTTATGAGCGTGAGTTTGCCGCCACCCAATCAGAGTTGGGGATGATGTTTGCCATCTTTGTTGGCAGTCGCTGTCTGTTTCAGTATCCGAGCGGTTGGATCGGCGATCACCTCGACAAAAAGTGGTTGCTGATGTTCGGGTTGGCCGCGTTTGTGCCGCTGGTGGCGATGCAGGCCCACGTCGAAAACCTGACCGCCCTCACATGGATCCGTGCCGGACTCGGTGTCGTCTCGGCAGCCATCAGTACATCCGTGGGTGGGATCAGTGCCGAACGCAGTCTTCCCGGCAACCGGGCACGGACCATGGGACTCAACACCATGTCCTTCAGCCTGGGCACGGCAGTCGGTCCCAGCCTGACCGGCTTCATCGATACCCAAAGTACCGCCTTCGCCATTCCGGCGGTGGCTGGTGGCTTGCTGTTTTTGACCTTGGGACTGCTGTTGCCTTCGGATCGGCGCTTCAAGGCACTGAAAGACCCAGCGGGGCCGACCGCTACCGCAGCTTAAAAGCGGCTCAACCAATCCCCAGGTAAAGCATCGATGCCCAGCAAGACTGCTGCGGCAAGAATCCCTGCGGCCACATCATCGAGCAGCACCCCCCACCCTGCCGGTTTTTCCTCCAGCTTGCGAATTCCGAAAGGCTTGAAGATGTCAAAAAGGCGGAAGAGCAGAAACGCGAGGATCCATGGCGCCCAGGTAGGTGGCAACCACGGAAGAACCGAGAGTGCAGCATATTGGCCGGCAGCTTCATCGATCACGACAGGGCCCGGATCCTTGTGACCGAACACCGATTCGATGCGCTCTCCAGGAAAGACACAGCCGACCATCGACAACAGAGTCAGGATTGGAAACAGATACGGTTGAACCGTTTGAGGAAGCTGAAACCAAAGAAGCGCACCCACCAGCAAGGAAGCCAAAGACCCGGCAGTTCCCGGTGCAAATGGAAAGTACCCGCTGCCAAAAAAGGTCAGGATGATGCGATCGGTTTTAGCGGACACTCAGGCCACCGCATCCGGCTTCTTGTTGTTCCTGAATCCAGCCAGCAGGTAATCGAGTCCGGACCAAAGCGTCGTTACGAGAGTGCCCCAGAAAAGAATGACGGTCAGGCTTTCGAGCAGGCTGAAAATCGTCTTCCATAATGAATTGACGTCCGCTCCCGAAACGAAATCTCGATTGCCCTCCACCAGCATCACCGCCGGGATCAGGATCGATTGCAGGATCATCTTCAGTTTCCCACCGATACTTGCGGCGATCTCTTGGCCCTGGGATTCGTAATAGGATTTGAGACCACTGACGAGAAATTCGCGGGTGACGATAATGACGACAAACCACGGCTTGATCAGGTCGGGGGCGAACTTGACCAGATAGATGAGAGTGCCACAGATCACGATCTTGTCGACAAACGTATCAGCGAGGCGACCAAAGGCGGTGACCATCTTCCACTTGCGCGCCAGATAACCATCGATCGCATCGGTGGCGACACAAAGGATAAAGGCGACAGTCGCGATGTTGAGGGCCAGATGGCGATCGCCGATGCCCCAACCCTGCAACTCAAGGGTGAGCATGGCAAAGAGCAGCACGGCGATGCCCAGCCGACTGATGGTGATCAGGTTCGGCAGGTTCTTCCAGTCGCCGGATGGTTTCGTGGCTGGCGAGTTCATCCCTCTCCCTGCACGCTTCAGGAACGGATCGGTTCAGCGACCAGGTCGTAGTCATCCATCTCGGTGATGCGACAGCGAACCAGTTCGCCCTGCTCTCCCGCATCCTTGGGAACGCGGATGATGGAGTCTATCTCCGGAGCCTCGGCAAAGGAACGCCCCAGCCACTGACCTGTTTCAGGGCATTCTTCATCGAGGAGGACATCGGTTTCACTGCCGACCCGCTCGCGGTTCCAGTCGAAGGCGACCTTCTGCTGTACCAGATACAGTTCCTCCCGGCGTTTTTCCTGCTCTTCCGCATCGATGCGGCCGGGCAGTTTCTCTGCGGGAGTGCCTTCTTCTGGAGACCAGGTGAAGACACCGACCCGCTCCAGCTGGAACTCCTCGACGAAGTCGATCAGCTTCTGGAACATCTCGCGGGTCTCACCGGGGAAACCGACGATAAAGGTGGTGCGCAGGACCAGGTTTGGAATACGGTCGCGCATCTTGCGGAACAGTTCGACGGTATCCTTCTCGCCCATGCGACGGCCCATACGCTTGAGCATGGTGTCGTCGATGTGCTGAATCGGCATGTCGATGTAGGGGATCACCCGTTCGAGGCGGGCGACGGCATCGATCATCTCGTCGGAAAACTTGTAAGGGTAGGTGTAGAGCAGGCGAATCCACTCGAGGCCCTCAACCTGATCGAGTTGCTCCATGATCTGCGGCAACAGGAACTCACCGTCGATGTCACTGCCGTAGGAGGTCAGATCCTGACTGATCAGATTGATCTCGCGGGCTCCGTTGGCAACCAGCTCTTTCGCTTCCTTCACGACCATCTCCGGTGGCTTCGAACGGAAGCGACCGCGGAAGCTGGGAATCGAGCAGAAGGTACAGGGATTATCACACCCTTCGGAGATCTTCAGGTAGGCACTGTGGGATGGGGTCAGGCGCAGGCGTGAATCTTCCGAATACGCTGGGTGGGTGCTGTCTCCCACGTGCACCCGCTCCGCCGACCGCGCCTCGCGCACCTCCGCCATCAGGCCGTTGAGGATCTCCGGCATCTTTGGGTATTCGGACATGCCAACGATGGCATCGATCTCGGGGATCTCCTTGGCGAGTTCTTCCGGGTAGCGCTGCCCAAGGCAGCCGGCGACGACCACGCGTTTGGCGGGATCACTCTCCTTGAGCTTGACCAGATCAAGAATGGCATCGATCGATTCTTCCTTGGCACTTTCGATAAAGCCGCAGGTATTGACCATCAGAATGTCAGAGGTCTCTGGCTGTTGAGAAACCACAAAGCCCTCAGCCCCGAGCCGCCCGAGGATCACCTCGGAATCGACCAGGTTCTTGGGACAGCCCAAACTGACCATGTGGATAGCGACCGGATTCACGGGTGGCCTGACCTTTCTGAGACGAGACGTTACCTGCTCAAGT
>NZJA01000082.1 GCA_002691835.1 Planctomycetota bacterium | reverse complement strand
TTTTCCTCAGCCTGAAAAGTGCTCTTCTCAGTGATCACCGGCTTGCGGATGATGGTATGCGGATCCTTCATCAGTTCCCCTCTCCGGCAACATGCTGAGCCTCAATCCCCTGGATCTCTTCGAAGGCATCAGCCGTCATCACCAGGTTGTTGCAACGCAGCAGAGAAAGTGTGTTCAGATCAGAGACCGGCATCACTTCCACGGCCTCCAGATTACGGCAGGAAAGCCAAACGTTTCGGCGGTCCTCCACCGACATGGTCGTCGGCAAACACACGAGATATGAACGGTTGAGTCCAACAGCCTCAAATCTCTTGCGGAACTCAGCCGTTGAAGGCTTGTCCACTGGCAGGCTGTCGATGATCAGGGCTTCTCCGTCGATCATCTTTGAAAGCAAGGCATGGCGAGTGGCCAAGCGACGCTGCTTTCTGGAGAGTCCGTAGTCGTAGTTACGCGGACGCGGACCAAAGACCACACCGCCCCCTCGCCAAATTGGCGACTTTTTACTACCGGAACGGGCACGACCTGTTCCTTTTTGGCGCCATGGCTTTTTCGGTGAACCATTGATTTCACCGCGGGTCTTGGTGCTGGCGGTTCCCCGACGCAGACGACCGTAGTAACGACGAACAGCCTCTTTCATCAGAGGAATGTTCGGGTAATTGGAAACGACACCGGGCGTGAAGGTCTTACTGCCCTGGTGATTTCCATCGGTTCCGTGATGCGGGACCTCGACGGCCTCCAACACTTGCGGTTCCTTGTTATTTTCGAGTCCGGTACTCACGGCTCGTTCCATTCCATCCACGTCTTCGTTATCCCCAAAAGGGAGTCACGAAGGCTTGCTGATCTTTACAGACTCTCCTCGACAGTCAGGTAGGTGCCATTGGCTCCGGGGACTGCGCCCCGAACGACGAGAAGATTCTTCTCGGCGTCTGCCTGAATCACCTTCAGGTTCCTGACCTTGACCTTTGCACTACCCATTTGACCGGGCATTTTCTTACCTTTAATCACGCGTCCCGGGTCCTGCATCATTCCGGTCGAACCGATCTGACGCTTACTCTTCGAGCCGTGACTCTTGGGACCGATGCTATGGTTCCAGCGCTTCACCGTTCCGGCGAAGCCTTTTCCCTTGCTCGTTCCCTGGACGTCCACCATTTCAACTCCCTCAAAGAGAGTCAGGTCGATGGCCTGTCCCGGTTCCACTTCCTGCCCTTCAATGGGCGGAATTTCTTGAATGTAACGCTGGGCCTGAACTCCGACCTTGTCGAAGTGGCCAGCCATCGGCTTACTCGGGTCTTTGTGGGTCGGATCAAATCCAACCTGGACCGCATCGTAGCCGTCGCTGTCATTACTTTTCACCTGCAACACAGTGCAGGGGCCAGCCTCGATGAGGGTGACCGGGATCCAGTTGCCCGAATCATCGAACATCTGGGACATTCCCAGTTTCTTCCCGAGGATCGTCTTTCTGATTCGCCGAGCCAAGGGACCTCCTAGATCTTGATCCTGATATTCACGCCGGCAGGCATGCTGATCTTCGTCAACGCATCCATGGTTTTTGGACTCGCCTCACTGATCTCGATGACACGTTTGTGAGTTCGCATCTCGAACTGCTCACGGGATTTCTTGTTCACGTGAGGTGAACGAAGAACGGTGTAGCGTTCGATACGAGTGGGAAGTGGGATCGGTCCGTGTACGCGGGCGCCGCTCTTCTTGGCAGCGTCCACGATGGAAGCAGACGCACCATCAAGAACATGATGGTCATAAGCTTCCATTCGGATTCGTATCTTGTCTTTCGGCATGGGTGTCTGTTCTCCATCCCCTGCGAGTTCCATTACCATTTCGAATGGCAAAAACATCAACACTACGGTTTATGTGCAAAAGGTCCTGCGCCAGGTGGTGAACACCCTGAACGAGCGATGCCACCCCGACTGTGAATCCATACGGACTCACCCCACAATCACTTCGACCTTGCCGACGCTCCGGGGGGCGTACTTCCCGGAGAGTCGCAGACACCCCAAAGGATGCCGGGTCGAAGGATTTATGGGTCGTGCAGGGCACGCACCGATCCCGATCTGCCAAAGAGCTTCTGGACTCTTCAAGTGGTGAAGACCTGTGCAGAAAAAATCCGCGGTCAAAACCTGAGTCCTTCTATTCTCGATAAAACAGCTCACCCCAACAGGGGACCACTGCTTCCTGGCACGCAATCAATCTCGCACAAATCCAGTGTGACTCACCTGAGTCGAAACCCTGTTTTTTGGTGCAGTCGTGATCTCGGCGAGGAAGCCATGCTTCGTCTTTCGCCGACGTCAGAAACCGCTCCGGGAACAAGGTTTGCATTCACCGGAAACGACGATTCTAAGAAGCATGGAATCCCTGTCAACGAAGACCGGCTATTTTGCTGGAAATAGGTTCAGAAGATTTGGCCAGAGACTTCTGCGCCTCCGCCAAAAAGCTCCGATAATGCACTTCTAGAAACGAAAGCGCTCTGCCACCTCAGGGGGCGCTGAAGCGAAGCCGACAGGCTCCATCGAGAAGCCCGCCCTCCCCTGTGAAAGCGATCTGAGACCCGTCGTATAGCCGAAAACCTCTGCCAGAGGCACTTTACCGGTAATTTTACGGATATCGTGCTGAAGATCGACATCCTCGATTTGGGCCCTCCGACGCACCAGATCCTGGTGAATCGAGCCGAAATATTCCTCCGGCGTACTGACCTGAAACTGCATCAGCGGTTCCAGAAGCAAATCGCCCGCCTTTTCGTGAGCTTCATCGAAAGCCTCCCGGGCGGCGACAGCCAATCCGGCCTCCGTAGTTTCGGGGGTCACCGGTGGCAACTGGATTCGAGCCTGGACCTGAATGAAAGGAAATCCGAGACTTCCCCCGCCGCTCAAGCACGATTCCACCGTATCTCTCACGGCCTGAACCCATTCCGGCGCGATGGGGGGAACTCCCCCCTCCCAAGTAACCGGCTCCAATTCCTCGTCCGGTTGAGCCGGCTCAAGTGGAACCAGGCAGACTTTGACTTCGCCGAACTGGTCCTTGCCGCCCAACTGACGCTCAATTTTGACATGGGAAGACCCTTCCCTTGCCACCATCTGCCGGTAGGCCACCCGTGGCTGACCGATGTTCGCGTTCACCTTGAAGTCCCGCTCCAGTCGATTTCGGATGACTTCCAGATGAAGCTCCCCCATTCCTGACATGACGAACTGACCTGTCTCTTCATTCATTTCTGTCCGAAAAGTCGGGTCTTCACGCTCGATGCGTCCAAGGATTTCCTGAAGACGATCACGGTCTTGTCCTGAACGTGGCTCGATGGCCATAGAGATGACGGTTTCAGGAAAAACAGGTTCCTCGAGCAATACTTGCTTCTTCGCATCGCAAAGGGTGTCGCCAGTTCCACTGAACCGTGGACCCGTGATGGCAACGATGTCTCCCGCGACAGCCTTATCAAGGTTTTCACGACTGTTCGCATGCATGCGATGAATCGAATTCACCCGTTCACGTTTACCTGTTCTGGGATTGAACGCTGTCTTGCCCTTTTCCAATTCACCGGAGTAAACCCTCATGTAGAGAAGCTCTCCATGTGTATCGATCTGAACTTTAAAAATCAGGGCGCAAAAAGGATCTTTTTCACCACACGGAATCTTTACAGCATTTCCAGACTTAGGATCCTGACCCTCAAGTGAAGAAACATCTCCAGGATCTGGAAGGTAATGGTTTACCGCATCCATCAGGGGCTGAATCCCCTTGTTACTCAGAGCGCTCCCGCCCAGTACCGGAACCCAGCGCCTTGCCAATGTTCCGCTGCGAATTGCGCTTCTGAGAAGCTCCTCTGGAACTTCTTCACCCTCCATGTGGATTTCCATAACGGCATCATCGTGATCCGACACACGGTCGAGAAGCTCGCCACGCCAAAGCTCTGCAAGCTCTTGCTGATCCTCATCGATCTCAGACTCGACGACGGTGGCACCAAGACTTTCCTCGTCAAAGGAGTATTGCTTCATCGTCACCAGGTCGACTACAGCTCTGAATTCAGACTCTGTTCCCACTGGAATATTGAGTGGCAGTGCTTCGACAGAAAAGGAATCGCTGACATTCTCGACGACTCTAAAAAAGTCTGCGCCAACCCGATCCAATTTGTTGATGAAAGCGATGCGCGGAACATTATAACGATCAGCCTGTCGCCAAACCGTTTCCGATTGAGCTTGAACACCTGCCACTCCGCAAAAGACGCCGACAGCTCCATCCAACACGCGCAATGCACGTTCAACCTCTGCCGTAAAATCCACATGCCCAGGTGTATCAATCAGATTGAGAACCGTATCGCCCCAACGAAAACTGGTCGCAGCGCTGGTAATCGTGATGCCGCGCTCTTGCTCTTCGACGAGCCAATCCATATGTGCACTGCCCTCATGCACCTCTCCCATCCGGTACTCTTTTCCGGAGTAGTATAGAAACCGTTCCGACACGGTTGTTTTCCCCGCATCAATGTGAGCGATGATTCCAATATTGCGCGTGGGATGACTGACTTCTGACTTGCTGGACACTTTCGCTCCCGAACATGGTAGGGCTGGTCAAAAAACTGGATTCATTCACGTTCTCTTGCGGATTCTCAATCAAGAATGCATGTCACTCAAGGGATGCGACAACAGAGCACAGAATCAAAGCGTGAAAAAAGATCCCCCGCACCCTGAGGGTGCGGGGGATCTTTCAAAAATCGTGAAGACTCGCTGAAAGTCTACGCAAAAAGACGGCTTTGAGAGCCTACCAGGCGTAGTGAGCGAAGAGCTTGTTGGCTTCAGCCATTTTATGGGTGTTTTCGCGCCAGGTCACAGATGCGCCCTCCTTGCGGTAGGCTTGGGCAAACTCATCCGCCAGACGCTCAGCCATCGGCTTGCCACTTCGGCCCCTGCAGGTCTCAATCAGAGTCCGCAAAGCCAAAGCCTGGGCACGACGGCGAGTCACCTCAACGGGCACCTGATAGGTCGCACCACCGACTCGACGGGAACGAACCTCGACCTGAGGCATGACGTTTTGCACGGCCGCCAGGAAGACATCCAATGGCTCGGCATCGGTCACTTTTTTACCGAGCAAATCCATCGAATCGTAAAAGATCCCACTGGCAATGGCTTTCTTGCCATCCCACATGAGTCGATTGATGAACTTGGTCACCACCATGCTGTTGAATCGTGGATCTGGCTTCTGAAACCGTTGCGTTGAACGGAACTTCTGCTTCACCACCTTGTTCTTGCGCTTGGCCAAGATTCTCTACCCCGCTACTTCTTGTTTTTCTTACCGTATTTTGAGCGTCCCTGTTTCCGGTCATCCACACCGGAACAATCCAGTGTGCCTCGAACCACGTGGTATCGAACCCCGGGCAGGTCACGTACACGACCGCCGCGAACAA
The DNA here is from genome assembly GCA_002691835.1 of Planctomycetota bacterium. Next base: position 25,495 of record NZJA01000082.1, on the reverse strand, counting down.
GCACGATCGAGTGTTCCTGAAGATTGTGTCCTTCTCCCCCGATGTACGCCGTGATCTCTTTACCATTGGAAAGGCGAACACGAGCCACCTTCCGCAATGCCGAGTTCGGCTTCTTCGGGGTCATGGTGTGAACCTTGAGGCAAACCCCACGGCGCTGCGGACAGCGGTCCAACACCGGTGACTTACTCTTCTTCAACTTGTCTTTGCGGCCCTTGCGGACCAACTGATTGATCGTTGGCATTCGTTCTCTTTCAAGGGATCAGTGCTTTATGAACAGCACTTCCCTTTACTGGTCTCGACAGATCACTGCAAAATTCACAAGGCTCTAACCACAGGTCCCTGTGAACAGCGATCGATACGCCGTCCCGAGTCAACCCCGAGACGGCCCTTCATACTAACCCTCAGATTCGTTTTCGTCTTCCGAATTTGGCGTTTCCACCTCAGGCTCTTCAGAAACCGAGGGTTCTCCCCCGATCAGAAGATCCGGATGTGGCTCAATTCGCTCCCCTTCTGGAGCTGGATCCAAAGTGGCCTCTGGAGTTTCAGGTGCCATCTCAGAAGTTTCAGTTGCCGGTTCAGAAGCTTCAGGTGCCAATTCTGAGACCTCAGAGGCGATTTCCGGTGTTTCTGCCGGTTTTTCGCCATTCTCGACATTGACGTTATTCCCCATGAGGAAATCCCGCAACGGATCTGCAGAAGTCGAATCCTCGGTCAGAGCTTCTTCCTTGTGACCGGGATCACCGATCAGAACGGATTCCAGCTCTGGCTTCTGCGGAACCGGAGGCTCGCCGAGGTGACGAACACCTTTGTCGAAGTAATTTCTGTAACCGGTTCCAGCAGGAATCATGTGACCCATGATCACATTCTCCTTGAGGCCGACCAGACGATCCTTTTTACCGCTAAGAGCAGCTTCGGTCAGAACTTTGGTCGTCTCCTGGAAACTGGCTGCAGAGATAAAGCTATCCGACTGAACAGCAGCCTTCGTAATTCCTTGAAGCATCGGCTCGGCGGTCGGAGGCATTTTGCCCTCCTCGACCATATCCGCGCAAATCCGACGGAATCTGTGACGATCAATCACGGTATCCGGCAGCAGATCACTGTCACCGGCTTCCTTGATCATGACATTACGCATCATTTGGGAAACGATCGTTTCAATGTGCTTGTCATTAATGGTCACGTTCTGCGACAGGTAAACACCCTGAACTTCTTCAATCAGGTAACGCTGTACTTCTTCAGCACCTTCAACACGAAGAATGTCTTTCGGTACTTTGTCACCATCTGTGAGAGGCTGTCCATGAACCACCTGGTCACCCTTGGTGACTCGGTAGTGCTTTCCGGACGGAATCACGTGCTCGTGCATTTCGCCGTTTTCAGTCACCACATTAATGATGACCTTACCGCGTTTTTTATCACCGAACTCAATCGTGCCATCGACTTCTGCAATCACAGCAGGGTTCTTCGGTTTACGAACCTCAAAGATCTCTGTCACTCGTGGCAGTCCACCAGTGATGTCCTGAGTACCGGAAGCCTGTCGAGGAGATTTCGCGAGAAGGTCTCCCGGGGAAACCTTGTCGCCATCGGTAATCTGAATCATCGCACGTTCAGGTACAGGGTAGGCAGCAACAGTCTCTTTGCCGGCTTTATCGCTACAGATTCGAATCTGCGGCTGCATCTCACCACGGTGCTCGGAGATAATCCGACGCTCTTGGTTAGAAACCGGATCAATCTCAATGTTGAGGGTCGCTCCCACGACGATGTCTTCGAACTTTGCGTAACCGACGACATCGGTAAGAATCGATTGAGAGTGCGGATCCCAGTCAAAGAGGGCCGTTCCCTTACGAACCGCAACGCCTTCCTTCACGTGAAGAATCGTTCCAAGACTGAGTTCGTGACTCTCAAGATCTTTGCCATCTTTGACAATCGTCAAAAGACCACGGCGACTGATCACCACGTCCAAGCCATCTTGATTGACGACATGGTGAACCTCTTTAAGAACGATTTCTCCGGCATGGGAAGCCTTCACCGAAGATTCCTGAACCGATTTCGAAGCCACTCCACCAATGTGGAAGGTTCTCATGGTCAGCTGTGTACCCGGTTCACCAATCGACTGAGCGGCGACAATACCTACCGCAAGTCCCTGCTCCACCAGTTTGCCACTGGAAAGGTCCATGCCGTAACACTTGGCACAAACCCCCAACGGGCTGTCACAGGTCAGAGGACTACGAACGAGAATCCGCTCGAATCCCATTTCCTGAATACGGCTGGCAATCTGCGCAGTCATCAAACCATCTGCCTCAACGACAATCTCGCCAGAAACAGGGTCCTTGATCTCCGAGACGGAAGTCCGCCCGCGGATTCTGGCGGCCAGAGGAATCGCTTCCTTCTCACCTCGCTTGAGGGCCTTTTTCGAAAGACCATTGCGGGTTCCGCAATCCTCCTCGTTGACGACCACATTTTGGGCAACGTCGGCGAGCTTCCGGGTCAGGTAACCCGAGTCAGCAGTTTTCAGAGCGGTATCGGCCAGTCCCTTACGGGCACCGTGAGTTGAGGAGAAGTACTCCAGAACTTTCAGCCCCTCTCGGAATGACGCCTTAATCGGAGTTTCGATGATTTCCCCGGAGGGTTTCGCCATCAGGCCCCGCATTCCCGCAAGCTGTCGAATCTGGGTCACGGATCCCCGTGCACCGGAATCCACCATCACGAAGATGGGATTGACGTAATTTTCTCCGGGACGCGTGTCTTCACGCAGTCTTTGCATCAACATTTCACCCACCACGTTTGTGGTCTGGGTCCATTTGTCAATGATCTGACTGCTTCGCTCGTCGTTGGTAATCACACCGTCCTGGTGACGTTGCTGAATCGTATCGACCTGGCCCTGAGTCTTCTCAAGTACCTCGGGCTTTTGCTCTGGAGTCCGCAAGTCAGCAAGGCTGAAGGAAAGACCCGATCGCGTTGCAGCCTTGAAGCCGAGATCTTTCATATCGTCGAGGAACTTCAGAGTCGAGCGACGACCACGGATGCGGAAACAGTCCGCAATCACCGATTTAAGATCAGACTTGGCAAGGGCAAAGTTGTAGAAAGGCATGTCCGGGTGATCGAGCATGTCGTTAAAAATGATTCGCCTCGGAGTTGTCACGTAAAAACCATGCTCGTCTGGCGACTGCACTTTTCCGTGAGCACTCTGAACGACTTTGCCTTCCGAAAAGCGCACCCTGACAAGGGCGTGGCCATGAACCTTGCCGGCACCCAAAGCAGTGTGAACCTCACTCGTGCTTGAGAAAATAATCTCGCTACCGAGCATCTCTTCCTTGCCGACGGTCAGGTAGTAACAACCCATCACGATATCCTGAGAAGGAGCGATGATCGGATTACCATGTGCCGGAGAGAAGATGTTATTGGTCGACAACATCAAGTTCTGGGCTTCGAGCTGTGCCTCAACGGACAACGGCAAGTGAACCGCCATCTGGTCACCGTCAAAGTCTGCGTTGAACCCCTCGCACACCAACGGGTGAACAAGAATCGCATTACCTTCGATGAGGACCGGTTCAAACGCCTGAATCCCCATACGGTGAAGAGTTGGAGCGCGGTTCAGCATCACCGGGTGACCCTGGGTCACTTCTTCAAGAATGTCCCAAACCTCATCGTCCTTGCGCTCCAGCATCTTCTTCGCGCTCTTGATGGTATCGGCATAACCGAGTTCCTTGAGCCTGCGAATAATGAAGGGCTGGAAAAGCTCCAGAGCGATCTTCTTCGGCAATCCACACTGGTGCAGCTTCAACTCCGGGCCAACCGCAATCACGGAACGGGCGGAGTAGTCCACACGCTTACCGAGGAGGTTCTCACGGAAACGTCCCTGCTTACCCTTGATCATGTCGGTCAGGGACTTGAGCGGACGGTTGTTTGAACCGAGAACCGGACGACGGCAGCGGTTGTTGTCAAAGAGTGCATCAACAGAATGCTGGAGCATTCGCTTCTCGTTGCGAATGATCACTTCAGGTGCATTCAGATCGAGCAACTTCTTCAAGCGGTTGTTGCGGTTGATGAGACGACGGTAAAGGTCGTTGAGATCACTGGTCGCAAAGTTTCCGCTTTCCAGAAGAACGAGAGGACGAAGGTCGGGCGGAATCACAGGAACCGCTTCGAGAATCATCCACTCCGGCTTGTTGCCGGATTCGATCACCGTACGGATAATTCCGAGGCGGCGAATCAAACTTGCCTTCTTCTGTTTGGAACGGGTGGTCTCGTACTCTTCCTTCAACTCGTCGAAGAGGGAAGGAAGGTCGAGATTACGGATCATGGTATGAATCGCTTCGGCACCCATATCCGCTTCAAACTCATCACCGTATTTCTCGCGTGCGAATCGGTACTCTTCCTCATTGAGAAGCTGCTTCTCCTTGAGGGGAGTATCTCCCGGATCCAAAACCATGTAGTCCTGGTAGTAGATCACCCGCTCAAGGTGGGTGGTCTTCAGCTCCAAAAGATTTCCGAGACGAGAAGGCATCGCCTTGAAAAACCAAATGTGCACCACTGGTGCAGCAAGGTTGATATGTCCCATGCGCTCACGACGAACTCGTGAGTGGGCAACCTTGACACCGCAGCGGTCACAAATGATGTCCTTATGCTTAATACCCTTATACTTTCCGCAGGCACACTCCCAATCCTTCTCAGGACCGAAAATACGTTCGCAGAAAAGTCCATCTTTCTCCGGACGGTAAGTCCGGTAGTTGATGGTTTCGGGCTTCTTCACCTCTCCGTGAGACCACGAGAGGATGTCCGTGGGTGAAGCGAGGCGGATATTAACCGCGCCGTAATCATTCACCTTGTCGTAGACTGGTTCCATCATCGTATCACTTCTTTTCCAGTTCGAGGTTCAATCCCAGGCCCTTGATCTCGTTGGTGAGCACGTCGAATGAGACAGGAGTTCCCGCCTGCAGACTGTTCTCACCCTTGACCATCGATTCGTAGATCTTTGCGCGACCATCGACATCGTCGGACTTGGCCGTCAACAATTCCTGAAGGATGTGTGCTGCACCGTAGGCTTCGAGTGCCCACACTTCCATCTCTCCAAATCTCTGCCCTCCGAATCTCGCCTTACCACCCAACGGCTGCTGAGTGATGAGGGAGTACGGCCCTGTGGCCCGAGCATGAATCTTGTCATCCACCAAATGGTGAAGTTTCAGCAGATACATCCGGCCAACGGTGACTTTCTGTTCGAAGCGATCACCTGTCCGACCGTCATAAAGAACGGACTTGCCGTCGTCGGTCAGGCCAGCCTTGGTGAGCTCCTCGCGAATCTCAGCCTCGGTCGCTCCATCGAAGACCGGTGTGACTGCGCGGTAACCCAACTTGTCTGCCGCCCAGCCAAGCTGAGTCTCAAGAATCTGTCCCAGGTTCATTCGTGAAGGCACACCCAATGGATTGAGAATGACCTCTACCATTTGGCCATCCTCAAGGAAGGGCAAATCCTGCAACGGAAGAATCCGGGAAATCACTCCCTTGTTTCCGTGGCGGCCGGCCATCTTGTCACCGACAGAAAGATTGCGTTTCGTCGCAACCCAAACCTTCACCATTTCAATCACTCCGGGTGACAGCTCGTCTCCCCGAGTCATACGATTGACTTCACGGTTTCTGGAATCCTCCAGCTCCTCCATCTTCTGGAAGCGACGGAAGAGAGCATCCTTGATCTTCTGATTGTTACTTTCCGAGGATCCAAGGAACAACTCAGGATTGAGGGCGATTTTCACCGAGTGGACGCTCCTCGACATGAAGAGCTCTTCAGATTTAAACACACGACCGTTGTCTGGATTCCGCGGAGCGGATCCTGTCACGTCGCGAATCTCATTCAGAAGGGATTCCAGTTCGAAGATGATCTGCTCGTATGTTTCAGTTTCGAGAGCTTCCATCTTCGTTCGCATCTCTCGGCGATCTTCAGGAGTGATCTCATTTTTACGGGAGAACTTTTTCGACCCGATGACCACACCCTTGACTCCGGATCCAACCGTGAGGGACTCATTTTTGACGTCCTCGCCGGCTCGACCGAAAATGGCATGAAGAAGCTTTTCTTCCGGCGAAAGTTCGCTCTTCGACTTTGGAACGACCTTGCCGACCAAGATGTCACCTTGAATGACCTCGGTACCGGTTTTGATGATTCCGCGCTCATCCAGCTTCGAGAGAACCTTCTCGGAGACATTGGGAATATCGCGAGTGAATTCCTCACGACCCAACTTGGTTTCACGAACTTCAATTTCAAACTCGTCGATGTGGATCGAGGTGTATACGTCTTCACGAACCAGCTGCTCGCTGACGATGATCGCATCCTCGAAGTTGTATCCATCCCAAGACATGAAGGCGACGAGCACGTTTCGGCCGAGTGACAAAATGCCATTCTCGGTCGCCGCACCATCTGCGATCACATCACCCTTGGTCACCTTTTGATTAAGGACGACGCAAGGACGCTGGTTTTGACAGGTTCTCTCGTTGAGACCTCTGTACTTCCGGAGTTCATGTCGCTCACCGTCAACCTCGATATGGGTCGAATCGACACTGGTTACAATGCCGTCCTTGGGGGAGCGCATCACCATTCCGGAATATTTGGAGACATGCTCCTCCATTCCGGTTCCCACCAGAGGCGGATCGGTCCGCAACAGCGGCACCGCCTGGCGCATCATGTTCGATCCCATCAGAGCGCGGTTTGCGTCGTCATGCTCGAGGAAAGGAATCAAAGCCGCAGAGACGCCGATCAACTGCTTGGACGAAACGTCCATCAGTTCGATTTTCCCTGGGTCGACCATGATGAATTCACCGTTGTAGCGAGCCAGGACGAGGTCTCCTACAAGTTGACCATTCTCATCCAACGGAGAGTCCGCAGGTGTCAGGTACTTGTCTTCTTCCTCATCCGCCCGAAGGAAACGAATCGCCCCCTTCGACAAGTCCACCTTGCCGGAATTGACCGGGAAATATGGCGTAATCAAGAATCCATATTTGTCGATCGTAGCAAACACACTCAGACTCGAGATCAGACCAATGTTCGTTCCCTCGGGAGTTTCAATCGGGCAGATTCGTCCGTAGTGCGAGATGTGAACGTCCCTGACTTCGAAGCCAGCACGCTTTCTGTTCAGTCCGCCTGGACCCAGTGCACTCAGACGTCTCTCGTGAGTGAGCTGGGAAAGGGGGTTGGTCTGGTCGACCACCTGAGAAAGCTCTCCCCTGCCGAAGAAAAACTCAACAGCACTGGAAATCGTTTTCGAGTTGATCACAGAGCGAGGAGTCAGGTTTTCTGGCTCCATCATGCTCATGCGTTCTTGAACGGTACGCTTCAGTTTCAGGAAACCTTTGCGTAACTCATCACCGGCCAGCTCTTCAATTGTTCTGACACGGCGGTTACCAAGGTGATCGATATCATCCAGCTGGCCCCTACGGTCGCGAAGTTTGAAGATGTAGGAAATCGACTCGAGGATGTCTTCCTTCTGAATGACCTGTGCGTCTTCTGGAAGATCGAGGCCAAACTTGCGGTTGATACGGAATCGACCGACTTTTCCGAGGCGGTACTTGGCATCGTTCTTGAACTTGTCGAAGAACAATTCCCGCGCCTTTGCCACCTGAGGTGGATTTCCTGGACGCAGCCGGGTGTAAATCTTGATCAGAGCATCTTCGTGATCGATGGAATTGTCTTCACGAATCGTTTTCAGGAACAGGTCGTCAAAGTTTTCTGGCAAGACCTTGAAACTGGTCTTTCCGCCACGCTTTGCGGTCATATCTTCAGAAAAGAAACTATTCAGGAAAGTTTCAGTGAAGACGTCACCCGTATGCAGAAGAACCTCACCGGTTTCCGCGTCGAGAATATCCTCAGCACTGACGCGGCCGGTACGGACACCATCGACTTCGGTTCCGATCAGCTTGTCGATGTCTTTGACCGTCTTTGCTTTGACGGTTTCAAGATCATAGAACTGCGAAAGCAAAGACGTTGAAGATCCGAAATCTTCATCCATGGCACGCAGCAGCATCGACGCAGGGAACTTGCCACTCTGGTCAATACGAACCGTGAGCGCACCTTTCTTGGTGACGTTGAACTCCACCCAGGATCCCCTTTCAGGGATAATCCTGCAGGAATGAAGTTTGACATCGCCGGTGTGCAGTTCTTCGCTGAAGTCAACACCGGGTGATCGATGCAACTGACTGACGATCACTCGCTCTGAACCGTTAACGATGAATTCACCGCCACCAATCATCAGAGGGATCTCACCGAGGTAGACCTCTTCCTCCAGAGATTCCCCTTCTTTTTCCAGACGAAGGCGAATCTTGAAGGGAGCACCGTATGTCAACTTGAGTTGACGACACTCGTCGACCGTGTAACGGGGACTGCCGAGATCGTAACCCAGGTAAGTCAGGGTGATCGATTCGTCATAGCTGTTGATGGGAAAGATTTCCCTCAGGATGGATTCGAGACCAATGTTGTCCCGGTCCGCCCAGTGAACATCCCTCTGCAGAAACTGGGAGTACGCATTAATCTGCAACTCCATAAGATTGGGGATCTGCACAGCTCTCAAGCCACTGCCAAATACCTTGGCCGGCCTTGGTCCGTGCTGAACCGCCATCGCTTCTTCAGGCGACATAGATACCTGCTTCCTTCGCACCGATGGACATTCCCGATTCGACCCAGAAACAGGGTTGGGGAAATGACATGGCACGAGTCCCTGGGATCGAGGTGCGACCCATGCACTCTCGATCAGCAAACCTTCATGACGGGAGTCACTGACTCCCGAGCGAGATGGACTGCTAGGACAACCCGTTGACGGCTGTCCGGGACTGTTCGAAAGCCTTCCAGACCCGGACTCCCCCCGGGGCCTACCACTGGCTCTCGAATCCCGGGGGGCATCCCTCGCATGGATGCTCCCCAGCTTTCGCATTTTCCAGAATTGCACTCAACCCATAAACACCGATATCCCATGAAGGAATCCTTCATGGGCGGTGTGTTCAGAACTTTGCAATCCTGGAACTATCGATCACTACTTCAGTTCGACCGTCGCACCGGCTTCTTCGAGTTCGGCCTTGAGCTTCTCGGCCTCTTCCTTCGGAATGCCTTCTTTGACAGCCTTCGGTGCGGACTCGACCAATTCTTTGGCTTCTTTCAGTCCCAGACCAGTGATACCGCGAACGGCCTTGATCACAGGAACCTTCTTGCCGCCGTCTCCCGTAAGGATGACGTCGAAATCGGACTTCTCTTCGGCAGCTTCTCCACCGCCGTCGCCACCAGCAGCCATCATCGGCATGCCCATAGGCATGGCGGCAGCGCTGACACCAAATTCGTCCTCAAGGACATCCTTCAACTCGACGAGCTCCATGACACTGAGGCCTTTGATGCTCTCCATGATGGCGCCAACCTTTTCGCTAGGTGGTGCCTTTTCGGTCTCGGTTGCAGCTTCATCCGACATGTCAGCTACTCCCCTTCTTCTCTTTGCTTGTCAGCGATCGCCTGCACAACACCGGGCAATCCGGTGAGCAGATTCTGAGTAATGGCGACCAGGCCAGTCAGCGGTCCGGCAATCGCGGAAACGACCGCTGCCTGCGTTTCCTGAACGCTTGGCATCTTCGTTAACTTCTCGGCTTCATCGGGGCCGAGTATGGAGCCCTCAAGGACTCCTCCCTTGATGGGCAACTTCTTGCCCAACTCTTTACGCATACCTGCGATGGTCTTACTCGCAGAAATAGCGTCAAGATCTCCTTTGATCAGCGCGACGGGACCTGCAAAGGTCTCATCAGGAAACTCACGGCCACTTTCCGTCAAAACTCTTCTCAACAGAGAATTTTTGACGACATTGACGTTGAGTCCTACTTCACGCAGCTTGGATCTGGCTCCAAAATCCTCGGAAGAATTCAATCCCGAGAAATCTACCAGGAGCACGTCTCCGGAATCATCAAGGCGATTGGACAACTGTTGTGTCATCATCACCTTCAACCTGCGGGCCATAGGGCCCCCCTTTCCAGCTTCGCTGCTCCTACTGCGCCAACTGCACCGCCACGGAGGGCGACATCGTTGACTTGATAAACACTTTTTTCATGTACACGCCCTTAATGGAATTGGGACGCATCTTCTCAAGGTGGGAGACAAACGCATGAACGTTCTCCACCAACTGGTTCTCATCAAAACTGCGACGACCGACAGGCGCATGAACAATGCCGCCAGCGTCGTTGCGGAATTCGATCTTACCGGCAACGAATTCTTTAACGGCAGTGAGCACGTCCGTCGTCACGGTTCCAGACTTGGGAGTGGGCATCTTGCCCTGAGGGCCAAGAACCTTACCCAGCTTACCCACGAATCTCATCATTGAGGGGTGAGCGATAGCGACATCAAAGTCGAACCAACCCCCTTGAATCTTCGTGGCAAGCTCTTCGCCGCCAACTTCGACAGCACCCGCTGCTTTGGCTTCCTCAGCATCTGGTCCCTCGACGAAGGCGATAACGCGAACTGACTTTCCGATTCCGTGAGGAAGTGAGAATGCCCCGCGAATGTTTTGTGTTCCCTGACGCGGATCGATTCCGAGTCGAACAGCCACTTCTACGGTTTCGTCAAACTTCGCCTTCTGGAAACCCATGATCGTTTTCACAGCCTCGGCAAGAGGCATTTCCTGATCACGGTTGACCTTGGACTTGTTACCAGTGTGTCTCTTACTTGATTTGGGCATCAGTCCTCCACCCCTATCCCCATGCTCCGGGCAGTTCCCGCAATCATCTGCATGGCGGCCTCCAGAGAAGCAGCATTGAGATCGTTCATCTTGGTTTCAGCGATCTCACGAATCTGATCACTGGTGATTTTTGCAACCACTTCATGACCGGGATTGTTTGCAGCCTTATCAAGACCTACGGCCTTTTTGATCAGCACTGCCGCTGGGGGGGATTTGAACGCCAGATCAAAGGTGCGGTCACCAAAGACCGTAATCACCACAGGAATCACGAGACCCTGTTGACTGGCCGTTTCTGCATTGAATCGCTGAACGAATTCACCGATGTTGACGCCATGCTGACCGAGCGCTGGGCCTACCGGCGGTGCCGGTGTGGCCTGTCCGCCTGGGACCTGCAATTTGATCAGCCCTGTGACTTCTTTTGCCATGATCTCTGCCTATCCTGCGGTCAACGAACGAGGCATGACAATCACCCCGATCTCCCGCTGGGATCTCGATAAAATCGAGATCAGGTTTTTTCTACTTGCCAGTATTCCAGGTCCACTGGGGTATCCTGTCCGAAAATGGTGACCATCACACGGAGTTTACCGGTTTTCGGCTGAATCTCCTCGACAACACCTTCAAAGTTTTCGAACGGTCCGTCTTTGACCTTTACTGAATCGTTTTTCTTCACATCAATCTTCAACTCAGGGGCCGCTTCGCTTTCACGCTGCTCCATCATGTCGCGGAGCTTACGCACTTCGTCTGCGGTCATTGGCATCGGCTTGTCAGCAGCTTTGCCACCGACAAAGGACCCCACACCCTGAACTTCGCGCAAGAGGTACCAGATCTCATCCACCAGTTGGCATTCCATAAAGAAATATCCCTGGTAGAGCTTCTGCTCCCTGATTCGCTTCTGGCCTTCTTTGATCTCGATCACCTTCTGCTTCGGAACAGCGATGTTCCTGACATACTTGTCGAGACCACTGAGGGCCAGTTTTCTTTCAACTTTTCGTGAGAGAGTATCCTCACGACCGTTAGCGACCTTCACGACATACCACTCATGGGCCAATTCGTCGTCGTCGGTTTCTTCCGGCTTGATGATTCCGGGAATCACCGCAGGCGCTGAGGATTCTTCCTCTTCACCCGCCATGTCAGACATCGAAACTTCCGACTCTTCCGTTGAATCATCGGCGGCCTCTGGCTCGAGAGAAGATTCACCGGTCTCACCGGTGGTCAACATCTCTTCACCTTCAGGCACCATAGATTCCTCGTGGTCGGAAAAAACTTCGATCATCCGTAGATCACTCCCTGCACGGTACGGAGCAGTCCGTCCGTCATCATGATCCAACCCAGAATGATGACCGCCGTTGCACAGACGACCAGCGAGTTGCGAGTCGTCTCATCACGGGTTGGCCAAGTCACCTTGTTTTCGAGTTCAGCTTCAGTCTCGATGAGAAAGTCGCTGAGGCTCGGCTTGTTGTAGTACCAAATTCCTGCCAGCAAGAATGGCACGAGTACGAGCACAGATACGAGTGAGCGGGTCTGAACCCCAAACTCAATCAAAGGAATCGTAAACAGATCCCCATCCCCCATGCCGTTACCCTCAAGCCAGTCTGCAATGGAGATGGTGGCGAAGAGACCCACGCCAAAAAGAATCACGGCCAGAACACCTCGTGCCCATTTGCCCTGTCCTTCTTTATAGAGACGAAAACTCATCGACTCTGACCCTCTCTCTGGATCGCCGTAGCGATCGGTTCAACAACTCGGCGGTGAAGATATGACAACATGCATATTTCACTCACCTGGCAGGCATTCACACTCGATCTCACAAACACAATCTCTCGAACTTCGTCAAAGCTGATTCCTGCAAACAAGGTTGGCAGGGCAGGAGGGACTCGAACCCCCAACCCGCGGATTTGGAATCCGCCGCTCTACCAATTGGAGCTACTGCCCTCTTGTCACGCAGATCTACTTTGTTCTCGCACTTTGTTCCCACGAAAACTCTCGGGGGAGCAGGAACGCCGTGGTGCCTGTTGGCACCACGGCGTTCCCGGTCGAACTTACCGGCAGAGCCGGACCTACTCGATGATCTTGCTGACCACTCCGGCACCCACGGTCTTACCACCTTCGCGAATAGCGAAGCGCAAGCCCTCGTTCATGGCGATCGGCTGGATCAGTGTCACATTGATTTTTGCGTTGTCTCCCGGCATGCACATGTCTGCGCCAACCACTTCAGTATTTCCGGTCACGTCAGTGGTCCGGAAGTAGAACTGGGGACGGTAACCGTTGAAGAAGGGAGAGTGACGTCCACCCTCGTCCTTGGAGAGGATGTAGGCCTCTGCCTCGAACTTGGTGTGAGGAGTGATACTTCCCGGCTTGGCCAGAACCTGACCGCGGGTCACTTCGTCTTTTTTGGTTCCACGAAGCAGCGCACCAACGTTGTCGCCTGCTTGACCCTCATCGAGAGTCTTCTGGAACATTTCAACACCGGTGCAAGTTGTCGTCTGGGTATCTCTGATTCCGACGATTTCGATCTCGTCACCAGTCTTGACGATTCCCTGCTCGATACGACCCGTCACCACGGTTCCACGACCCTCAATGGAGAACACGTCCTCCACAGGCATCAGGAAGTCCTTGGCCGAATCACGCTCAGGAATATCGATGTATTCATCGACACTCTTCATGAGCTCGAGGATCGGTGCAGCGGCATCGCTGCCTGGAGCTTCAAGGGCTTTCAACGCAGAACCCTTGATGATTGGAATGTCATCTCCAGGGAACTCGTAAAGGCTCAGAAGCTCACGGATCTCCATCTCGACGAGCTCAATAAGCTCCTCGTCGTCGACCATGTCGGCCTTGTTCATGAAGACCACGATCTTCGGCACACCCACCTGGCGAGCCAAAAGAATGTGCTCACGAGTCTGGGGCATCGGACCGTCAGCAGCAGAAACCACCAGAATAGCGCCGTCCATCTGGGCGGCTCCGGTGATCATGTTCTTGACGTAGTCCGCGTGACCTGGACAGTCCACGTGGGCATAGTGACGACCTTCAGTCTGATACTCCACGTGAGCGGTCGCGATGGTAATACCACGCTCCCTCTCCTCGGGTGCATTGTCGATCTGGTCGAACGCCTTCTTCTCGGACATGCCGGCCTCAGCGAGCACGTTCGTGATCGCGGCAGTCAAAGTCGTTTTTCCGTGGTCGACGTGACCAATGGTTCCAATGTTGCAGTGAGGCTTGTCGCGTACGAAGACTTCCTTCGCCATGATCCAATCTCCTCGCCCTCAGACCGATTTGACTCGATCGCCAGGGTCTCTTTACCCGCCTCACCGGTCACACTCGTGATCCGACTACGGCGTATCCTTTTTAATTCACACCCGCACCCGTGTGCGGGCTCGTTTGTCTGGAGCTGCTGACGGGACTTGAACCCGTGACCTCGTCCTTACCAAGGACGTGCTCTACCAGCTGAGCTACAGCAGCTCTGATTTCATTTCATTGCAGAAACAGCCAGTGGCTACTCCTGCCCAATTACTTGGAGCGGGTGATGGGAATCGAACCCACATGACCAGCTTGGAAGGCTGGGGCTTTACCACTAAGCTACACCCGCACTTGTTTCACACTCAGACAGCAAACCGATTCAACTCACCAGTACTATCAACATCCGGATCAACATCCGTTTGATTTGTTCTTACAGGTGAACGCATTCAACTGCTGTCACGATCCTTCCCGAATGTTTTCCATTCGGAAATTCAATCCGAAGATCGACCGTCAAAACTTCTGATCTCCAGCGAGTGGAGATACCGAGGGCTGTCCGATGAAGATTCAGCGGAGCATCCCTCAGGAGCGAAGTGTGCAATCAGACGACTTTCAGGCGGTTCTTTCAAGCAAATCCGGTTATTTGGCGGAAAAGAGAACAGAGAGAGTGGGGGCGGTTGGATTCGAACCAACGTAGCTTACGCACTTGGTTTACAGCCAAGCCCCTTTAACCACTCGGGCACACCCCCTTCTCTCTGTTCTCCTTTATCGCACTCGCAAAAAGGCCTGGATGACCTCCAGAACCCCTCAAAACCACCCTTTAGCCTGGATCAGCGAAGCTGAACGCAGCCCTGATGGCCCTGATTTTTACGCCGGATTCAGCCTCCCGACAATGCGGAAGCCCGAAGATCGGGAGAAATGACAAAAAAGTCAGTCAGCCCGATTACCCTGCGTCTACCGGCAAGCCCTAACCCCCTAAAGGGAAAGAGTTTATGAAAGCTAGCGGTGGGAGTCGAACCCACGACCACCCGCTTACAAGGCGGGAGCTCTACCGCTGAGCTACGCTAGCCCAAAAGTCACGCGTCGAGAACGATATCGATCCTGCAGGCTTCCTGCAAGTCTCTCCACAAGATCTGTTCTTCAATCTGAGTCTGTCAGCGGATTCTGGACCAGGTGGTCCCCTCGGGTCCATCCTCGATCAGGATCCCTGACTCTTGCAACTGACCCCGCAATTGATCAGCAAGAGCCCAATCCTTGTCATTGCGAGCTTGTTCCCGCTCAAGAATCCAATTCTTCTGATCTTCCGATAACTCATCTTCGCTGGAATTTTCTTCTGCAAAGATGACTCCAAGAATTTCATCACAATGCTTTAAAAATTCGAGGGCGAGCTGTGCATCCGCTCCTCTTCGTTCTTCACGGCCCAAAAATCTGACGGTTTCATGAAGGATTCCAAGAGCCCCCGAAACATTCAGATCATCATCCATGCAGGCATCGAATGATTTCTGTGCGCCAGCCAATTCTTGCCGCAATTCGTCTGCGGCATCACCACTCTCCTCAGCGGTCGACTCCAACCTCTCTCGCAAGGAACGGATGCGCTGCACCGCTTTTGAATCTCCCTGGAGTCCTTGAAGCGTAAAATTCATCGGCTGACGGTAGTGACTGTTGATCAGGCTGTAACGGATTTCGTAGCCTTGATATCCCTTTTCAATCAGGTCATTGATCGTAAAAAAGTTGCCTTTGCTTTTTGACATCTTTTCGCCGTCGACGAGGAGGTGGCGCGCATGTACCCATAGCTTTGCAAACTCACCGACGCCCGATCCTACCGACTGAGCAATCTCGCACTCGTGGTGTGGGAAAATATTATCCTCACCACCGGTGTGAATATCAAAGGTGCCACCCAAATATTTGTGGCTCATCGCCGAACACTCGATATGCCACCCTGGAAAACCTCTCCCCCACGGACTATCCCACTGCATCAGATGCTTGTCATCGATCTTCCAGAGAGCGAAATCATGAGCAGATTCTTTACGATCATCGACAGCGATTCGCGAACCCGAATCCAGATTCTCAACCGTGTTCCCGGAAAGGCACCCATACTGATCGAATGAGTCGACACGGAAATAGACCCCCACGCCTTCCACGTTGTAGGCATGTCCGCGTTCGATGAGTTGCTCGATCATGGCGATCATTTCAGGGATGTGATCGGTCGCTCTCGGGTATTCGTGAGCCTTACGCACGTGAAGCTGTTCGGCATTCGCATGGAAAATATCTTCATAGGTGCGAGCAATCTCAAACGGATCAAGCCCCTCTTCGCGGGCCTTTTTCTCCAGCTTGTCCTCACCTGTGGCATCTGCCACGTCATCCGTAGTCAGGTGACCAACGTCCGTAATATTCATGATCTGCGTCGTGCGAAAACCGCGCTGGTCCAGTGCACGTCTCAGCAAATCCGCCATCAGAAACGATCGGAAATTCCCAATGTGAGGATCGCTGTAAACAGTAGGACCGCAGTTATACATGCGGACCTCACCTGAACTGATCGGAATCAGTTCTTCCAGTGCGTTCGCCATCGTATTCCACAATTTGAATGTCATCTTCCTCCAGCTCTCTGCAATTGAATGACCGCCATCGTATCGATAGCCAGCCCTTCGCCGACTGGCCCCAGGCCCTCACCGGTTTTTGCCTTCAATCCGACTGCGTCGACAGGAATATCCAAGAGCCTTGCCAACGACTCTTTCATGGCGATGCGATGCTCTGCCAATTTCGGTTTCTCAAGGTGAATCACTACATCGACCTGAACGGGCTTCCAACCCTGATCGAGAGCACAGCGACATGCCTTGTCGACGATGACTGCTGAATCAAGATCCTTCCATTGGGGATCCTGATTGGAAAACAGCTCGCCGATATCTGTTCCACCGGTTGCCCCGAGAATGGCATCTGCCACTGCATGAAGAACGGCGTCGCCATCCGAATGGGCCAAAGTCTGGAGCTCGCAGGGAATCTTGACTCCGGCAAGGACCAGACTGTCCCCTGCCTGTAATCGGTGCCTGTCAGTTCCCAGTCCGAATCGGATCGATAATTCCAAAATAACTCCCTGTGACAGCTGTTGGATCCCTGTCAAAGCCTGACCCGCGCCGGACGACGACCTGCAGTCGTCGTCAGGCTCTCAGACGCCCTGCCAACAGGCCTCTTGGCCACAAACCGCAGGGACGCAGATTGTAGACCCTGAGCGTGAGCCTTGCGAGTTCTCCGAAAAAGCAGCTCTCCAGCGCATGAACCGATGGCCTCACAAAAAAAACAGCTCCCCGGGGAAGAGATCCCCGGGGAGCTGTTTTCGACATGAATCCTGAAGGTCGAACTAGAAACGAACTTCAGAGGTCAGTGTAACGACTTCCATTCCAGAACCCACACCGAGAGCCTTGGCATTCTGCAAAGTACCCGCATTGAGATGGAAGGTCAGGAAATCTGTTGCCCTGTAAGTGGCACGCACGTCGAACTCATCCCCCAACTTCTTGCTGTTATTGGAAGGATTGGAGGCGAACCCGCCGGCGTTTGAATTCAGGGTGAAGTAAGCGAAGGTTCCTTGAATGGACCACTCCGGAGAGAGATTCATCCCACCCTTGACCTTGAAGGCTCTGTAATTGGTATCCAAGTCGAGACCGTAGTAGGAGTCCTCAAGAACGATGGTGTCGTTGTTGAACTCGTAGGAAACAAAGTTCCCGTTGGAGTTGTCTGTGGAGTCACTGTCTCCCGAGTAATCCCAGAAAGAGACGTCGACCCATGGAGCGGAATCGTCTTCCACGTCCGGAAGGTCGTAACGAACTCCGGCAAGAAATGCATGGGCATCCTGATCGATGGTTCCAGATCCGGTTCCAGATCCGTAGTCACCATTCTGAATGTAGACCTCACCATAGATCTTAAGGCCATCAGCACCGGTGACACTCGCTCCGCCACCCAAGGTGAACAGATCAGATCCGCCATCATTCTTGGCATTGATCCAGGTGATCGACATGTCGCCTTGGTAGTCCCCGGTATCGAGCGGAAGACTGTAAACGAATCCAAACAGGGATTCGTCATTGAGGGAAGACAAGTCGAACATGAGAACATCGAGAGAATTCTCACCCAAGTCGAGATTACCGACTGCTCCAGCAGGGTTTAAGGAATCGACACGCCCGGCTGAACTGGACTGAGGCATTCCTGAATCAAGAACTCCTGCTCCAGGATTATCGAAGGCACTCTCAGAATTTCCGAGACTCAGGAACATCGGATTCCCATTACCGGCGATGTCGAGGGTGTAACGAACCACTCCCAACTCCAGATCGAGGTCCGGGTTCATTGCCCCTTCCCAAGTGATCTTTGCTTCCTGAATTCCCAGAGGTGGTCGCCCGTTTCTGAGATTCTCTTGGGCATCAAACGGAGTTCCAATGCGAATGCTGGCCTCGACTCCTTCAGAAACTTCGGCCTCCAGATCGAGGTGGAAGATCGGATCGATGAAAAAGCCATCGCGAACTGCAGGGTCCCAGGCCCCTGCCAGAGGACTCGCTTCACCACCAGCGCCATCTCCCAAAGCAGCTCTGGCGAAACTGGCACTGCGGTCGACAAAGGTCAACGAGAGATCACCGCTGATTGTCAGTCGGAGAGCTCTCTTCGGCTTTACATCTCCACCCAACGTGGTCTGTGCTTCGACCGAAGCTGCGAACAGCAAAACTCCGGTGGCAACTGCCAAGAAGATCCCGAGAGACCGTTTCAGATGATTCAACATGGGGTCATTCCCCTTCCCCGCTTTTTGAGGAGAGTTAATCAGACAACTCTCCATTTGATTGGACGAACTCAAGCTGCCTCACGGCAACCAATGAGGAGTCTGATCAATCAGAGCTCGAAGGTCAAGGAGAAGAGGGGGCCGACTGAGGTCCAAATTGCATAAAAAGCCCCAAAGGAACTGAAATCAGAGCTCCTCAGGCTTGGCGGGATTCATACAGAAGCTCTGCCAATTGCAGGTCTGCTGGGGTGGTAATTTTCAGATTGGGATATTTTGCCTGAACAAATTGAACCGGCTGACCGGTCGCCACCATACCTTCGACTTCATCCGTTCTTCCCCCCGCCTCGCTTTTCAGCGCATCGATCAGCTGAGAATAACCAAAAATCTGTGGCGTCTGGGCTTTCCACAAGTGGTCACGATCGACAAAGCCATCCCATGAGGCGTTGTCATTTCCTCGATGAAGGGTATCCGTCACAGCCTCTGCCAATAGCGCTGCGCCACTTTCCGAGGCGACTTCCAGAACTCTGTCCAGATCTTTCCGGTTTAACAGCGGGCGGGCTCCGTCGTGAATCGCCACCAGATCCCCCGGCTCAGCCCTGCTGCCTAAAACGTCGACTCCCCGCCGGACGCTCTCTCTGCGACTCGCTCCCCCAGTAACGATTTCAAAATCAAAATCCCGTTCAGCGATCGAGTCCAACCATTGCTGTGCCACTTCGACATCATCGGAATGGACCACCAGAACTCCTCCGATGCAGTCAGGGTGGCTGGTCACCACCTCTGCAGACCTCGCAGCCAGGGGCTTGCCCGCCAGTTCAACCGCAGCTTTGCGCATCTTCTGCCCCAGACGTGTTCCATCGCCTGCTGCAACGATCACTGCCCAGTATCGCATCAGGACATCCTTCCGGGATCACTGCTGTCCGGAATAAAGAGGCGTTCATACTCACGGGCACAATAACGGTCGGTCATGCCAGCGATGTAATCGCAAACGGCACGCTCACGTCCGATTTCTCCGCAACGTGCCAAATGCTCAGCAGGAAGTTGAGCTGGCTCACGGACAAACTCATCAAAGAGGGCTGCAACCATACGCCGCCCTTTCTGGGAAACTCTGACACAGAAGGGATCCCGATAGAGTTTCTCCTGCAGGAAACCCTGCAGCTGAGCCTTGTCAGCGGCCATCGCTGTTGAGAAGCCGATCAGATTTCCGTCATAATCACGGACCGAAGCTTCATCGTTAATCCCCTGTTTTTTTAACTGCTCCCTGCTGGTCTGAACCAAATCATTGACCTGTTCAGAAATCACTCCTGAAACGCAGCGAGCAACGAGAGCTCGACTCGATATTCCAGCCCCATATCGATCTTTCACCCGCTCCATCGATTTACGAAAAAGGTCAATCTCAGCCAATTCCTGTAACTGGAGCACACCTGAACGCAATCCATCGTCAAGATCATGACTGTCGTAGGCGAGGGAGTCGCCAATATCTGCAAGCTGGGCTTCCAGTGTCGGCGGCTTTCCTGGAAGGAACTTTTCCAATTCAGGCTCATCGAAACGGCCGTAATGCTTGACGATCGATTCACGAACTTCCCATGAGAGATTGAGGCCGGGAAACTCTGGATAACGTGATTCCAGCAGATCAACGACTCGCAAGGCATGACGGTTGTGATTAAATCCGCCATGTGCAGACATCAGCTGAGCCAACTCCCTCTCCCCTGCATGTCCAAAGGGTGGGTGGCCAACATCATGGACGAGCGCAATCGTTTCGACGAGATCCTCATTCAGTCCAAGGCGACGGGCTACGGCCCTTGAGACCTGAGCCACTTCCAGCGTATGTGTCAGGCGTGTTCGATAATGATCGCCCTGATGATTCGCAAAGACTTGAGTCTTGTATTCCAACCTTCGAAAAGCCGTGCAATGAACCACCCGATCCCGATCGTGCTGATAGATCGTTCGGAATTCGTCGGCCCCTTCTGGATGCTGACGCCCCATGCTGTTGCAACTTCGCATGGCGAAGGGTGCCAACATCTGGTTCTCGATTTCTTCCGATCTGATTCGACCTGAGGATTTTGGAAGATTCTCTTCATTCATTGGAACGTCTCTTTCAATGGATTCTTCTCAACCCGGCGAATATCCGGTTGCCCTACGGGACATCTCAATCGCAATCCCGCAGGCATTTTCCCAGCTCCCACCTTTGGATTAAGGCCCTCAAGGATCGCAAGAGCGAAACCGGTTCGGTGGGAAACATCCGCCAAAGTTTCACCCGGCAGAGTGATCACCACCGTCGTCCGTGGGTGAAAGGTCTTGAGATCTTCACGATTCCGGGGCTGGGCAGAATTCCCGCACCCTCCGGAAACCCATATCAATACAAGGGCCAGAATGACCCGAGCCGAAAAGGCCCGAGCCGGAATCGCCCTCTCTCTCGGATTTCGTGGGTGATACCTGTCGATCTCCAACAACATTCATCTCCTGAAGACTGTTCGTGGTGGCCTCAATCCTCCAGACTGAACTCTGGAAGCGAAAGAAACCATGATTCTTCTGGGATTGTAACAGACTCCCCCGCAGGATTCATGAATCGGGAACAACCGGACAGATCAGCCAAAAGGAGACCGATGCGGATCGCTGCAGATCACCTGTTTACGGGAGCTGAGGAAACTGCTGCAGGCAGAATCGTCATCGAAAATGGTCGCATCGTCGAAACCCTCCCCCCCGGAGAAAGTGATCTCGATCTCGGCCCAGCCATGATATGCAGTGGCCTGGTCAACTCTCATGTCCATCTCGACTTGAGCCTGCCGAGAGATTCCGATCACGTTCCCGGCGAGTTCACTGAGTGGCTCAAGGGTGTTGTCGACACCCGCCGACAGTTAGGGCCGACTGGATTAACAGAAGTCGCAGTCAGAGGGATTGAGGAATCACTCCGTGAAGGAACCACTACGGTCTTCGACATCGATCCCGAGGGCCACTCTCTCCAGGCTCTTGAATATTCAGATCTAAAACGAATATTGTTCCGTGAAGTGATCTCTCTCGACGGAAAAATTCAAGACCTTGCTCAGCTGCAGAAGTTCTTGGTTGGCACTCAGGATGAACAGCGAGAACTCAGGGCCATCTCACCCCACTCTCCCTATACGGTTCACCCCGAGGCGATGACCACTCTCTTGGAGCAGTCACACGCTCATCAGATTCCGTGGGCGATCCACGTTGCCGAACCCGAATGGGAAGCACAGCTTCTCACCTCGGCAACCGGGCCCGGAGCAGATTTCTTGAAGCGTTTTTCAGCAGCACCCCATGATTGGAAGCTCGGGAGCAGATTTATCGAATCCCTCTCTCAAAAAGAGCAGCTCTCAGCCTCGGGACTCGTCATTCACGGAAACCACTGCACTCCCGATGAATTTGACAGCATGGCCACTGCCGGGACAGCGCTCGTCTGGTGCCCATCTTCCCATGCTTACTTCGGGCACCCTCCGCATCCAGCTCCCGATGCCCTTAAACGGGGTGTAGATGTCCTCCTGGGAACCGATGGAAAAATTTCTGCGGGGCACCTCTCGATGCTCAATGAACTTCAAAGTGCGAGACAAGCGGCTCCTGAGATTTCAGCTGCAGATCTGTGGTCGATGATCACGGTTCGTCCTCGAACATGGCTCGCTCGTAACCGTCGCTCTGATTGGCTGGGAAGTGGTCGCCTGCAACCAGGAGATCCTGCAGATCTGGTCGCCATCTCAGTAAATAACTCCCATGCATCAGTTCTGGAATCTGCCATTTACGGATCGATCCAGGCATGTTGGATTGACGGCCGAATCGTCAACTCTACAGCACCTCCAACATCGCCTGCTGACCAGCAGAACCAGAAGGAGCAACCATGAACATTCCCGCCATCGACAGTCATGCCCATCTGTACTTTGACCGCTTCGACGAAGATCGCGAAGAGGTGATTCAACGAGCCCGTGAATCGGGATTCGTCGGAATCATCAATATTGGAATCGATATAGAAACCAGTCAACGAGTGGTTGAACTGGCCGTGGAATATCCTCATTTCTGCCATGCCGCAGTAGGATTGCATCCAACTCACTGCCTCCTCGACGAACCGGAGTACCAGAAAACTCTCTCAGACCTCGAAAACCTGTGCCTCAATCATCCACAACAGGTGGTCGCAATCGGCGAAATCGGACTCGACTACTATTGGAAAGATGTCCCTCCAGAAATTCAGGAGCGGGCATTTCGTGATCAACTCGACCTGGCAAGGAAAGTCGACCGGCCGGTCGTCATTCATTGTCGGGATGCCTGGCCTGACACTTTAGACGTCATCGCCGATGCCGGGGACGGCATCGTTGGGGTCTTCCACTGTTTTGGTGGAACCCCCAAAGAAGCTGAGCGAGCTCTGGATCTCGGGTGGTACATCTCATTCGCTGGAAATGTGACTTATCCCAAAGCGGAAGCTTTGCGTGAAGCGGCACTCGTCGTTCCAGATAACCGCCTTCTTCTTGAGACGGACAGTCCGTTTCTCGCTCCACAGCAAGTTCGAGGTAAACGGAATGAACCCGCCTACGCTCTGCATACCGCTGAAACTCTTGCGAAAGTCAGGAAACAGGGGCTTCGGGAACTTTTGGAAAATACGACTGCAAACAGTCGCAGACTCTTCAGACTGAAAACGGGCGAACCCGGATCAGAAGAGAATTAGAGCATTTCCGGGGGAGAGCAGATGTGATCGGCAAAAGTGGCGTTGCGGAGAGCCTCAGCCGACTTGAGGACACGGGCCCGGATCAAATCCGCACCTTGAGAGATTTCTGCGCTCGCCCGCTCCTGGAGTCTTCGGGCGTCCTCGAGGAGAGGATTGGAAGATTTCTCCATTGGATCCGCAGGTGTGCGGTCGGGAATCTGCGTACTCATCTTCAATACCTCAACTTCTTCTCGGTCTTCAAACTTCAATCTTCAGTCTTCAGTCTTCTTGGCTTCAACCCAAAGGCCAGCGTCGAAGATGTGAAAATTTAGGGCTTCCGCAAGAGTCCCGCAAGTTCTTCGGGTCTGAGTTCACCCGCCTGAATCGCTTTAAGATGCCTCTCAATAGCACTCAGACGTCCATTTGCGGCATTCAAAACTTCTTGAGCGATTTCAGTCGAGCTCCCTAGCCAACCGATGGCAACAGCCAGTCGCAAATCATTGCCAGACTTGGAGATAAGCTCTGTAGATGTCGCTTCTGACAGCTTTGTCAGTTCTGACACCATCGTTCGAGCCCGTCGACGCAGCTTGGCGTTTGTGATCTGCATCCGAATCATGCGACCCCGATAAATCCAACCGAGTCTCAAAGCTCCGATCGTCGAAATTCTGTGGAGCAATCGATGAGTGGCTGTGGCCGCACCGAGTCGTGTGGACCCGGCAACCGTCTCCGATCCGGTTTCCAAAAGAAGCCGTAAACTGCGAACTTCAGCAAACCAATCCGTTTCAGGATTGCTGGTAATCAGCAGTGTTCGCGCGCCTCTTCGAGCAGCTTCTAAAAGTCCTTCGCGAACATAGGCCGCAGCTCCTGAAGCAGAGATCCCCAGAACCAGATCCTCATTTCCCACGGCACTTTCCCGCACCGCCAACTGACCCGCTGGACCATCATCCTCGGCCCCCTCCACCGCACGCTTTAGCGCCTCATCACCGCCCGCGATCAATGCCAAACGACGTTCTTCAGGGACTGAAAAAGTCGGGCCCCACTCAGCCATCTCCAGCTGAATCAGACGGCCGCTGGTTCCCGCTCCCAGACCGATGATACGGCCTTCCCCCTGCATCACTTCTGACCACCACAGGGAAGCCTGAAGTGCAGATTCACGACTGCGACTCAGGACTTCACAGAGACCTGTTTCCTGATTTTCAAAATGATCCCAACACTCTTCAGCAGTCACCATCGTTGCAGTTCTGGGATCGTGTCCTTCGGTCGGAGAGTTCACGCTCATGGATTCGGAGTTCCTCCCCCTGGGCCCTGGATCCTGCGCCAAACCCGGCCGATATCATCACGGATCTGCTTCTCCCACTCGGGGTGTGGGTATTCCTTGAGAATCACTTCCAGCTTCGAGGCTGCCGCAGCCAATTTATTCGAAAGCTCCAGATCCCTTGCCTCTGCACGAGCTTCCTTCCAACGCTTCTCAAGAATCTCCATCAGTCGGACCCTGCGATCCAGCAAGGGCTCGGTCGGAGGGAATTTCAACTCGTCCAGCTTCACCAGCGTCCGCAAAGAATCGGCATTGCGTTCGTCTTGAACAAATCCCTGTGCCCTATCGAGAATTTTCTCGCCCAACAATCTGGAGCGACGGTATCCCTCGCTCACCTTTTGAGATGTTCGAATTGCTTTTCGAAGATTTGAGGCGCGTAATTTTGAGTTTGAAAACAATGTTCCCTTATTCAGATAGGGATCGAAGATGGCTACGACACTTTTCTCAGAGGATGATCGCAACAGCTTTTCTAGTACTTTCCTTGCGGAAGACTCGCTCTTGCGTTGCTTCTCGTTGTAGTCAGCGGAAAGATCTCGCCAACGCCATTCTCCATTCTCTCGTGACCAGAAATCCTTGAGGCAGATGGCTTCTTTCAGCGATTTTTGTACCGCTGAATCGTCGAGGACTTTCTTCAATCTTGCCCGAGTTCCTTCATCGGAATCCAGTTCAAGAACCAAGAAAATCGGCTGCAGTTTCTGAAGAGCCTTTTCCAACGCGACTCCAGCAGACAGATACTCTGGCGACATGGTGTCACTCGGCTCCTGAGCCCGGGAAACGCTGCCCGTCACCACCAAACACAGGAGCAATATCTGCGTAAACAGGGTCAACGGTATTCGAGTGACAGGACTAAACCTCATGACTCCTCA
>NZJA01000081.1 GCA_002691835.1 Planctomycetota bacterium | reverse complement strand
CGCAAGACCATCGTCAAGAAAGAGGTCAAGCCGCCTAAGTATGACCCGACCAAAAAACGGGACATCGAGCGCAAGCCTGAAATCCTTGAAAAGCAGAAGACTGATCCGATCAAGATGCTCAAACCCGACAAGATCAGTCGTACTCCAAAAGGCACCAGCAAGAATAACAAGACCAACAAAAACATTAAAAACCAGCTCAATGATGCTTTCGGGATGACCGGGGCCGGAGCCGGTGCCTATGGAAACCGATTCGGGAAAGGCTCACTCTCACGTGAAGGTGGAAGTGAAGCCACAGAGAGCGCGGTGCTCGCTGCGCTTTACTGGCTCAAACGACACCAGCATCCCGATGGCCATTGGTCATCAAATGGATTCTTGAGACCGGATGGTTGTGAACAAGAACAGGGTGATGGATTTGACGGGTATGACGTGGGCGTTACCGCTCTGGCCATGCTCGCTTTTCTGGGCTTTGGACACACCCACGAAAGTGGTGAGTTCCCCGACTTCGTCATCGTCATGCGCAAGGCGATGGACTGGATGATCAAACAGCAAGTCAAGAATGCTGATCCCAAGCTCAATGGGCTTTACGGGATGCCCCAGGAAGAGTCCGATGAGTGGATCTACAATCACGCCATCGCGACGATGGCGATGAGTGAGTTGCTCCTCATGTCCCAGGACAAGATCAAACTTTCCAACTCTGTGGCAAGAGCCACCAAATGGTGCCTCAATGCCCAAAACCCCGGTTATGGCTGGAAGTACGACTATCAGGCAGGACGCAATGACACCTCCGTGACCGGCTGGATGGTGTTGGCACTGAAGACCGCCAAAGTTTGTGCCCAGTCGCGCTACATCAAGGTCAAAACCAAGGATTTCAACCCCGCCTTCGAAGGTGCACTCAAGTGGTTTGAATCCTGTACCGCTCGATCTGGTATTTGCGGATATGAAAACCCCGGGGATGAAGGATCTCGGTTGCAGGCGTCCTACCCCGAACCGTACCCATACTCCAAAGATCTTTCATGCATGACAGCGGTAGGCGTTCTATGTCGGATCTTCTCTGGAGAGAAGACAAATACCGATGCCATCAAAGCCGGAACCAATGTGCTGATGGATGAGATTCCGGAATGGCGTCCGCAAGAGGGCAAGCGCAAATCGAAGATCAATCTTTACTACTGGTATTACGCAACCTACGCAATGTTCCAGATCGGTGGCAGCAAATGGCGCGAATGGAACGAGGCCATGATTGATGCCTTGGTCAAAAATCAGCGTGTCGGTGGCTGTGAAGACGGTTCATGGGATCCCATTGGTGAATGGGGTGTCGCCGGCGGCAGAGTGTACAACACTGCGATCGGCGCGATGACTCTCGAAGTCTATTATCGCTTCGCGCGGGCTTCGAATTAACGGCCGCAATCGATGCCTGAGAAAACGACGGATTTTGAAATCAAACTGAATGGTGAAGCTCACCAGGTCGAGGCCGAATCAACGGTCCTCGATCTGGTGAGTTCTTTGCCGATCGACCCGATTGCTGTGGCAGTCGAGCGCAATAAGAGGATCGTCCCCCGATCACTTCATGCAGAAACGACGCTGAAGCCGGGTGACCAGATCGAAGTGGTAACCATCGTCGGAGGAGGATAGATATGACTTCCAGCGAAACTGTATCCGGAAACACCCCGACTCCCCTGACTTTGGGCGACCGCACTTTTCGGTCGAGACTATTTGTCGGTACTGGGAAATACAGCGATCCTGAGACGATGAATGCCGCTCTCGAAGCCTCCGGGTGTGAAGTGGTCACCGTCGCCATTCGTCGGGTCGACCTGAACAGCGGCGACAATCTGCTCTCTCAGCTCGATCGGGAACGCTACTTTCTGCTCCCCAATACGGCTGGCTGTTTCAATGCAGAGGATGCCATTCGAGTTTGCCAACTCTCACGGGAACTCGGTCTCGGAGACTGGGTCAAACTCGAAGTTCTCGGAGATCGCAAGACTCTGCTTCCTGACCCCGTCGGAACACTCGAAGCCTGTCGAGAGCTGGTCAACGATGGTTTCAAAGTTCTCGTCTATACCAGCGATGATCCCGTTCTCGCGTTAAGGCTTCAAGATGCCGGTGCGACCTCGGTGATGCCTGCGGGTTCCCCGATCGGTAGCGGGCAAGGCATCCTCAATTCCAATAACCTCTCCATCATTCTTGAGCAACTCGATGTCCCTGTGATCATCGACGCCGGTGTGGGTACTGCCAGCGATGTCACCATTGCTATGGAACTGGGAGCTGAGGGAGTTCTTCTCAACACTGGGATTGCTGGTGCACAAAACCCGGTGGCCATGGCTCATGCCATGCGACATGCCCTCGACGCAGGTTGGTTCGCAGCCCGAGCCGGCAGGATTTCAAAACGGCGATACGCTCAAGCCTCCAGCCCCACTGAAGGAGTGCTCGGAGAATGAACTCAGAACCACTGAAGAAGACTCCTGCAGAACCGGGAGCCCCTTGGGCTGGTCCTCAGGTGCTGGTCTTCTTCAGCTTGTATCTGTTGCTTCAAATCCTCGCTGCCCAGTTGGCCCTCGATCCCAATATCGATCCCAATATCGATCCTGGTGAAACGGCAGACCTTGAAAACACGGTCACTTCCTCTTCCGAAGTGGCCCAGGATCCGGATCCCGCTGGAGCCGAGACGAACCCTGTGCTCGATGACCCGCTCGATGACCCGCTCGATGACCCGCTCGAAGAGAAGGCGGCGGCTGAGCCCGCCACATTATTGACACCCGAGCAGGCTCGGCCTCTGTTCAAGGCGTTGGCGATCTTCAATGGAGGGCTCATTGGACTGATCCTCCTGTATCTCAGGATTTGGCGAAAACAGCGCCCCGAGACTCCCTCGGTTCTGCTCGGGGCCCATGGAACAGTCGGTTCATGCCTCAAGACTGGAGCCATCGCTTGCCTCCTGTGGATTCCGATTCATCTCCTCATCTCCGTGATCTGGGGCATTGTACTGCAGCAGTTTGGACATGAACCGATTCCCCAGGAAGCCGTTTCGCTTTTTGGAAAAGCCCTCGTCAATAGCGACCGATCATTGGTCAGCTTTCTGATCATCCAAATTGTACTTGTTGCTCCATGGCTGGAAGAACTGCTCTTCCGTGGACTACTGTTCAGATGGTTATTGGGATACCGGTCAGTTCTGACTTCTGCAATCATCTCGGGAATCATCTTCGGACTCATGCACGATTCCCTCGCCAGTATTTTCCCGATTTCCTGCCTTGGAATTGCACTGGCATGGTTGGCCCATAAAAGTGGCAATCTATTGACCAGCATCTTTTTCCATATGTTCTTCAATACGATAATGATCACATTGATCATTGCCGCACAGTTACAAGAAGGTGGGAAATGAACAAAGTCGGCGAGATCATAAAAAAATTGAGGGAAGAATCAGGCGTTACTGCCAAGGATCTCGCCTCCCAGATCGGACTCTCCGCCTCACAAATGAGCCGACTGGAAAGTGGTCAGCGACGAATCAATAGTGAAGTGCTCACCCGAATCGCAAAAGCACTCGGCGTTGCTCCATCTCGACTGATCGATGATTCCGCAGGCGTCGAAATCCGATCACTGGCCCAGTCCGCAGCCGCCCCTTTCCGGTCTTCCATCGGTAAAGTCATTCGATCTGCCCGCCGTCAAAAACATTTGACTGTCGAAGATCTCGCCCGCAAAGCAGGGGTTTCTCGAGCCTACGCCATCTCTGTTGAGGAGGGGCGTCGAAGTGGCCTTGAGTCTGATTTCATCCGCAAAGTTTGTCGGATCCTGGGACTTGCCCCTCTTGACCTCATCACGCTTGCCGAAGAAAAACTTGATTCCAAGGAACTCAATTCAGTAACAGAGAGAACTTCGACCGCGGAGCCAAGTGGAGATATCCCACTCATTCATAATGAAGAAAATCCTTACCCGGTCGAAATCGACTCCAGAAATATTCCTGAGGGAATCATCGAAGACTGGATCAAAATACCGGAGGTCGATTCTTCCACATGTTTTGCACTTCGAGTTTCCGGTGATGCCATGTCCGGAACAGGCAGCCCAGTATTCAATAATGGCGATATTGTTGTATTTAGCACCACATTGAAGATATCTAATGGTGATTTTGCCTTTGTGAAACTATCTCAAAAACATCCGGCTGTGCTCGATGCGCCAGAAATCAGGACATTGTTCTGTCAATATTTCCATGATTCTTCTTCACATATTCGACTGCAGTTCTTGCGTTCCGAGTTACCCCCCCTCATACTCCCCACCGATCATGTGGAGGGGACATGGGTCATGACCCATCACCTCTCGAGCTTCAGGCCTCAATAATCGATTTGCGTTTCGGTGCCAAAGTGATGCACTGAAGTTCAGAGTCCGATAGTTCTGATTGTTACTTTTCCGTCACAACGATCCCCACTTCGGAATCAGCATGACGGAAATCGTGACCTCTGACTTCTGATTTTCGACTCAGAGACCGGCGGTCGCAGACGCAAGGAACCCGTGGTGTAACGGATTTATCGTCGTTTTGATATTTCTGGGAACACTCCGCGTCACCAGTGCGTTCTTGAAATAGACACACCTCCTCACGGGTCGGAGGGAACTTTGTTCCCTCCGGCTCTATTTTTTTGGCACGACGCGTCTGCTTTATTCGATACACCTCTGTTGATTCACAACACACCTGGCAGCCCACCTCTTTATCGCCGCTAACTCGTACCAGCACCTCGGCTTCAGCAATCAAAAACCGCACTAATTAAAAACCTCAGTACTGACATCATCAGTACTGAGGTTATTAGTAATTAATAATACGGCGGAGGACCGGCACAACGTGCCATTCCTCCGCCGAGAAGAGAGGGCTAATGAATCGATCAGCGAATGTCGTGGATTCGAAGATCGGGCTGGAGAGCCTGTAGTGTCTGTAGAACTTCTTCCTGACGAGAAGTGTTCCCGACTCTCAGATATCTCTCAAAACTTTTAATCGCCAGCTCGCGACGTCCTTGCTTGAGATAGATTCCACCGATCCAGTAGTGGGGTTCACCAAAGGTGGGATCAACTTCCAGGCAAAGGTCTAGATATTTACGTGCAAGATCAAGACGATCCATATCCACGTAAAGTTGTGCGAGCTCAAGTAGAGGTCCGCTAAACTTCTGATCTCCCGTCGCCTCTATCAAAGCGAGATAAGATCTTTCAGCGGCGGTGTAACTACCAAGGCTTTTGTAGATCTGTGCAGCCAGGTAATCGTATCGGGGATTGTCATTATCGATCTTGCGAGCCTTGCCAAGAGCAGCCAGTGCTTTCTGATGATCGTTCTTTTCCCAGTAGTAACGTGCCAGACGTTCTTGATAACGAGGCTCGTCAGGGAAATCTTTGGCGAGATTCTCATACTTGTCAATTTTGACATCGACAATGGTCGAACGGCCTTCTTCATTATCGGTAATGATTTGCTGTGAACTGGAAACGACTTTTTCAGTTCCGGCACACCCTCCCAACAGGAGCGTAGCGATGACAGCCAACAGAAGGTCATTTCTCAGGGTCTTGGAATTCTTCATGATTCCGTCCTCTCTCGGAGTTTTGGTCTCCACCCATGACATCGGCATGCCGAGCTGGACTCTTGAGCAAAATCGAGGAATTTCTGCCCTTTTCTCTGGGAAACCGCCAGGATTGACCAAAAGGCTTTCTTTTGGCGCACTTCCTCGAAGTCTCATCCACGTCCCAGCTGTTATTGCCGGTACTCCTCCTCCTTTTCATCGGCTCACTCAGTTCGCCCCTGAAGCCCTGATTCTTCAGAGATCCCCACTCAATCGCTGAAGAGATCTTTCCCGTGGCTATGACTTGTTGGTTTCTCCTCTTCCTTGCCTCAACTCATCGATCTCCTTTGCACTGTAGACCACCCCGGTTCCCGAACCCGGACACTCCTCCACCACTTCCAGCCACTCCTCCAGCGATTCCAGATTTTGATTCCAAAATGGGAAGGTTTTGCACTGGGTTGGCCTGGATTCATAGACCGTACAGCCGTCTTCCCAAAAGATGCATTCATGATTGAGCTTCTCGATGAGGCTTTTTCGTCGTCCAACCTGACGAACAAACTTCGATTCGAAGTCTTCGGGAGTCAATTCCAATTGGAGAGCGAGGGCATCGATCTCCTTCTGATTTACCCATACGTAACCCTCAATCCTGCAACAGTGCCCGCACTGAGTGCACTTGAAGGGTAATCCATCTTTCCACCACGGTTTGGCCATCGCTCCGCCTCTCTCAAATGCCAACTTACTGCCCCACACCTCAGGACTCTAGTGAAGCCCTTTGTGGAAGCGGGGCAGAGAGTTAATATGCCCCAGAGGAGACTCCTGACCATGAACAAGGTATTGATCCCCATGTCCAGATTCATTCCATTGCTGCTTCTGATACTTTTGGCCCCCCTCCTTTCAGGGTGTGTCGAAAGGTCCTTGCTGATCCGTACCGAACCTCAAGGTGCGCGGGTCTTTCTCAATGGTCAGGACAAAGGGGTGACCCCTGCCAAAATCCCATTTGATTTCTATGGCACCTGGGATCTTCAAATCCGTATGGAAGAAAATGAACTCCGGGGCTCCCGATCCTTAAAGCCGATCCGCGAAAAGGTTCGCCTCAGTCGCCCATGGCATCAGGTTTTTCCCCTCGACTTCTTCTCAGAGATCCTTTGGCCTGGAACCATCTCAGTGGAACATGTTCTGGACTACACCTTTGAACCTCAAGATCTGGACGCGCTACGAGAGTCTTTTCATGAAGCCGCGCGAGCAGAAGGTGTTGAGACTCCATTAAAAGAAACCTCAACAGCGACAGATTCTGGTGAGTAGAGTTGAATCCGCAGGTCACCCGATTTGAGGAACTGGAGTTTCAAGGTCCCGACAGAGGAATCGATGAACTCACCGGTCTCAGAATTCTTGTTTTGGGTCTCGGAACCCACGGAGGCGGAACAGATCTGATCCAGTTCCTCCATTCCCGGGGCGCGCTCATCACTGTTAGCGATGCCGCCCCGCGATCCCAAATCGCCGATTCCATCGAATTGATCGAACCGTTGGTTCCGGCAGAAAGAATCCATACTGATGGTCATCAAGACCACCACTTGAATAACATCGATTGGGTGGTTGTGAATCCAGCCATTCCACCCCTAGCACCGTTTCTGAAAAAAGTGCGCGAGTCGAAAGTTCGCCCGGTCACCGAACTGGGGCTCTTTCTCTCTTGGGTATCCCATTCGAATCTGGCAGCCATCACCGGAACCAACGGGAAAAGCACCGTCTGTGCCCTCACCAGAGATATGCTTCAGAGTTCTGGAATCCCGGTCCAGTTAGGCGGTAATTTCGGCGGAAGCCTTCTGCTTCAATTGGAATCTGCTCCGGAAGAAACACGCTGGATCGTCGAAGTCTCTTCCTTTCAGGCTTCTCGACTCGGAAATGAGATCCCCCGTCCCCCCCTCGTCGCATTGACTTCTTTTGCTCCCGATCACCTCGACTGGCACGGTGATCAAGACACCTACTTTCACGCAAAAATGAATCTGCTGCAGGGTCCCCATCAACGACCTTCAGTGGTGATCGTTGCCGAGGAGAGCCCTTTTAAACCGGCGATCGAAAAACTCTCAGAAGACACCCGCATCATCTCCTTCTCACCCTTTGGCAGCCCCGGTAAAGAGATCGATCCGGAAACCTCTCCGGCTCTCGAAGGAACAACGGGCCAGTTCAATCGGATTCTCGCCCAAACTTTGGCCCAAAAACTGGGCGCAACAGAAGAAGCCTGCCGCCAAGCAGCGACTCAATTCAACGGGCTTCCCCATCGATTTGAATTTGTCGCCAAAATTGATGGCGTGACGTATATCAATGACTCGAAAGCAACCACTCCAGATGCGGCCCTCTCAGCGCTGAATAGAATCGAAGGCCCCATTCACTGGCTGTGTGGAGGAAAAGACAAAGGGATCTCCCTTAAAGAACTGGCTCACTTCTGTGCAAAGAAAGAAATCCAAGTCTATGCGTTTGGTGAGTCGGCCCAGAACATCCTGAATGCTCTTGCAGATTCACCTTCCTGTACCCTCCACCAGTTCACAACACTTGAAGAAGCATTCGTATCCGCCCGCTTGCGTTCCCAGGCCGGGGAAACCCTGCTTTGCAGTCCTGCCTATCCGTCTTTTGACCAATATCAATCATTCGAACAGCGGGGAGAGCAATTCCGAACTCTGGTCACGGGTACCTCTTCCACCCTCTAACCAAAAACTGCCCGATTCGGTGATCGATTGCCGACGGGGGCTGGACGTGCCTCCTGTTTCGGTCCAATCTGGATCTGCTGACCCAATTGTAAATGAGGTGTTCTTTGGCCAAGTCCCATACTGTCTATCTCTGCCTCGAATGCGGATCGACCCATGAACGCTATATGGGGCGCTGCCCCGACTGCGGAACGTTCAATTCCCTCTCCGAGCACAAAATAAAGGAAGACAAGCCCGGACGTTCTGCTCCACGACTGACCGGCGAACAAAGCACTGCCGTTCCTATCGGCGAAGTCGAAGCCCGTGAAGAGGACCGGGTCAGTTCGGGAATGGGCGAAGTCGATCGCGTTCTCGGTGGAGGACTGGTCCCGGGGAGTGGAATCCTGCTTTCCGGTGAACCGGGAATTGGCAAGTCGACTCTTCTTCTCCAGTTGGCCCACTCCGTCGCATCGAAAGGTAAAGAGGATCAACGCTTCCTCTATGTCACCGGTGAGGAATCGGCAGCTCAAGTCAAACTCAGGGCTGATCGCATCGGAGTCACCGGTGATCAGCTGTGGCTACTCTCCGAATGCGATCTCGAAGCGATCGAAGCGCAAGTCAAAGCGACTTCTCCTTCAGTCGTGGGCATCGACAGTATTCAGACCGTCCGTTGGGATGACCTCCCTGCAGGCGCAGGGGGAGTCGTCCAGGTTCGAGAAGTCACTGCAAGATTGATTTCGCTCGCACGTCGAGAAGGCTTTGCTCTGGTTCTCGTCGGTCATGTTACCAAAGACGGTACAGTCGCCGGCCCAAGAACCCTCGAACACATGGTCGATGGAGTTTTGCAGTTCGAAGGAGAACGGGGCAATGCTCTACGAATCCTCCGAGGGTTGAAAAATCGGTTCGGCTCCACTGAAGAAGTCGGCATCTTCGAAATGCGAGCCGATGGTCTTCATGAAATTGATAACCCAGCGGGATTACTGCTTTCCGATCGATCCACCGCCTCACCGGGTTCAGCAACAGCGGCCATTCTCGAGGGAACACGCCCATTGCTTCTGGAAGTTCAAGCTCTGGTCAGCCCCGCCGCATATGGATCGCCAGCAAGGAAATGTTCAGGCATCGACTCTGCAAGACTCTCGATGCTGGCAGCAGTTTTGGAAAAACGACTGGGGATTCCACTCGGTGGCTGTGATATTCACGCCAACGTTGTTGGCGGGGTCAAACTTCGTGGAACAGCCGGCGATCTCGCCCTCGCAGCAGCGCTGCTTTCATCTTTCCATGATCGCCCACTCCCCAAGGATCTGGTTTTTGCTGGGGAGGTCGGATTGCTCGGTGAAGTTCGTCCGGTTCCAGGAACTCGCCAACGCCTGGAGGAATCCGCAAGACTCGGCTTCAACACCGGCTGTGTCGCACCCGGCAGCCTTGACGATGGCGGCCCCAAAGGAATGAAAGTCCATGAAGTTCCCGAGTTGGCGCAGTTGGCTCGAAGGTTTGTCGATTGATGGAAACGCCAAAGATTTCTTGCCGGTGGAACCCCAGCCTGTTTGCAGGTTGGCGTCGCTGGAGCCTGCTGATCTTCATCAGCCTCCTGCTCTTCTTTATCGCTTCACGGGTTCCGCTCTTCAGTGTGGAGAACAACCCTGCGCTTCAGGCCTGGGAATCATTCTATTTGGATCAGGGGGAAAACCCTGAGAAGCGCTGGCCGGAAGCGGATATTCAAGGTCTGACCTTTGACCAGCAGGCCATTCTGAAAGTACGAACCACCTACGATCGCGCAGACCAGAGTGATGTCGCACCCAACACGCTCAATTCTCTGCGACGTATCGCAGGCATCACCACTCATATGGCAGAAGGGTACGTGGTCGTCGCCCAGCTGCTGCTGCTGTTCCTGCTCAGCCGCATGATTCCATCCTGGAAATCACTGCAGAAACCGGTTCTCGGTGCACTCCTTGGAGCGGTTACCGCAGGAGTCGCGGTTCAGGGGCTCAAGATCCTCATCGGACGTGGACGACCGAATGAACTGATCTATCGGGCGTGGCCTGATTGGCAACCCTTCACACTCGAACACAGTCATCACAGTCTCCCTTCCGGTCATTCGACCGCCGCTGGTGTGATGGTGATGATGCTGTGTGTGATCTTTCCACGCTGGAGTGCTCTTTGGTGCCTGATGGGAATCTGGATCTGTGCGACAAGGGTTTTGACGGCTGAACACTGGCCCTCGGATACCTTGCCTGGATTGGTGCTCGGTGGGTTCTGCGCAGCTTTCTGGATCGGGAAGCTTCAACCCCGTGAGGACCTGAACCAGAGTGACACCTCGAGCCAACGGCCATTGGAATAGTTGAAGATCTTCTTCTCCCAGTGCTTCGTCACTCTGGGTTGGCCTTCGGGCTGAACCAAGACGGGATGAGTCAGGACAGGATCCTCTTCTCCTGTCTCCACCGCCGAAATTAACCACGCCGATCCATCCGCCTGCAGCCATGGGCCCAATGAATCCAGCGGCAACTCCTTCAACCCTTGCTGCCCCGAAACGGCTGGGGGATTGAGAGCGAAGAGGAGAGAAGGTTCGAAAAACCCGAGTGAAGAAACGGGAGCCCGTGAGTCAGGGCTCGCCGAGGAATCGATGATCTCTGTAATCGGTCTGGCCACTTTGCAGTGCGGCTC
Organism: Planctomycetota bacterium; assembly: GCA_002691835.1. Next base: position 8,215 of record NZJA01000081.1, on the reverse strand, counting down.
CAGCCAACCGGCACCCGCCAGGATAAAGGCCATTCCCAAAGCCACCAGCACAGCACTCCCGCCGGGGGCACGCCACGATTCAAAAGCGACCTGCGGATTCCATTTCAGAATGCTCCATGCTCCCGCCAGCAAAAACACCTGGGCAGGGATGGCCAAGAGTATTGAACCGCTGACTTGCTGAACGGCAAAACCCCATGCGATCGCCAGCAGAATGAGCAAAAGCGTTGTCACTCCCTGCCCCACCCTGACAGATCGGGAACTCCACGCCTGTGGATCCCGCTCCACAAATGAAGACCACAGCCATGCACCCGCCACTGCCACTCCAGGAAAGGATGAGAGGATATAGTGCGGCAACTTGGTGGCCACCAGCGTCATCAGGACCAGAACAGGAATCACCAGTGCTGACAAAATCAGCAGTGTCTTTTGATTTCCCGCTGAGATCTTCTTTCGGCGAAAAACCCCCGGGATCAGCAATGCCGAGACGGGAGCGGCTCCAGCCAGAAGGACGGGCAGATAAAAGGGCATTGAGGTTATCCAACCGATCAATCCCGATCCCCCGTGACTCTCCAGTGGCTCCGAGATCCGTTGGAAAATATGACGCCCCAGACCGAGTTGCATCAATTCTCCTCCGGTCTGCTCATTGGCAGGGATTCCCCAGGCGAGGAAAGCGATCAGTGCAATCAATGTCGCCGCACCCGCTTCGCCCCACCAACGGCGATCCCATTTCAGGACGTCTTTGCCGAAGATCAGGATAAAGACGGTTCCCATCCAGAAAGCAGCCAAACCGACGGGCCCCTTGGCCAACAAGGCCCAGGTCAAGGCGAAGGCCAGAAATACAAAGTGGGATTTCTTTCTTCCCTGTGTGAGGCGATCCACCATGACTGCCAAGGAAACAGCCACTCCCGCCATCAGGATTCCATCAGCAGTCGCTGCAGTACCCATGAAGATGGGGATCGGCATGCACATCAAGAGCCAAAGCGCTCTCCAGCCCAGACGATCCCCTCCCAAATTTCGACCGATGTGGAAGGTGGCCAAAGCCATCATCAAAGATCCCAGAATCGATGGCATCCGTACTGCGAGATCGGTGGGGCCCCACCATCGAAGCCACGGATTCATACACCAGTAAACCAGAGGGGGTTTGTCTGCACGCAGGTTTCCATTGAAGGTGGGAACAAGATAATCCCCAGTGTGCAGCATCTCGACTGCGGCCCTGGCAAAGCGCGGTTCATCGCGATCCCAGAGAGAACTCGAGGAGGCGACGGTCAGATAGAAACAGAAGATCACCAGCATGAGTGTCCACAGGTGGCGAAGTGACCACTCCCTTGAGGGGATCACTTCAATTTCTCCAACGCTTCCCGAACCTGATTCCAATCGATCTCGGGTGCCGACATCGAATCCTGGCGATCAGTGATTTGCCCTGATGCCACTTCGTCACGGATCGTTTGCGCTCTCTCTTCGGGGTGAGGATGAGTGGAAAACCAGGCGGGGGGTTGCTGGCCACCCTCGTCTGCCAATCTTCCGAAGAAGCGTGACATGGCGAGGGGATCCCATCCGGCAGCGGTCAGCATCTGCAAACCGACGGAATCCGCTTCACGCTCATGATCCCGACTGTATCCGTTGCTCAGCAAACTCTGTGCGGCTTCGCCACCGGCCACTGCCACTCCTCCGAGATCGCCCACCAGCAGTTGAATCGCCAATCCGGTGGTCACCACTTGGGTGACCTGACGAACCCCGTGTCGTTCCGTGGCATGAGCCAGCTCATGTGCAAGAACTGCCGCTACTTCATCGGCAGACTCTGCATTTTCCAACAGTCCCGTGAAGATGGTGATCGAGCCACCTGGAAGGCAGTAGGCATTGACCTGCGGATTCTTGACCAGAGTCCAGTTCGGTTTCAGGCCCTCGATCGGCAGATACGGAAGTAAAGAGTCAAAAATTATGCTCGTTGCTTCAAGAAGAATCGGATCTTCAACGATCTCATACTCTTTCAACATCTCCTCATGAATCGACGCACCGATCGATTGATCCACTTCTATCGGAATCCAGTCGACAGCATTTCGAGTGACCTCCTTCAATATGAAGAAGCCGCCGAAAAGAAGTGCCAAAAACCCTATTCCCAAAAACCAGTAGAGCTGTTTCTCATTTTTCTTGGATTGGTACAGGATCCCGGCCATTGCTGTCAGCTCATCAGAGAGCTCATTAGGAACGATCTCTTGGAGGCGGGAAAAAAGTACAGGGTTACGAGTCGAAAACCCGAGTCCCTGAGATGTATCAAGAACATCGAGACATTGACCAACAACACTCGCTTCACACTGGTAAAGATCGAGAAGCAACTCGTTCTCTTGATCGGGACAAAGAAACACTTCTCGTCCACGGATGATCAAGGTCGCAGGCCCCCCCACTCCCAGAGAGCCGCCATGACCGGTAACAGCAAACCGATTCTGATCGGAAGGATCAGACAAGGCCTGGCTCTTCCGGATCCGCTCGTAATGCTTGGTCCGCTCCAAGGCCTGTCGGAGCCTCAACTCTTTCAATGGAAACCGCAGCGACTTTGAATTCAGGAGTCTCGGTCGTTGGATCTACCTCGGGATTTGTCACAATGTTTGTCATCACCTCTTCAGGGAAAGCAAAACTCATGAAGACTGTTCCTCTTGGTGAGGTTCGAGTCACTGCTACCCGGGTAATCACTTCACCCCTTCGAGACCTGATTCGCGACCAATCTCCGTCGACCATTCCCAAGCGCTCGGCATCTGCCGGATGAACCTCTAGCCATTCATTCGGGACCAGAATTCGGAACCCGCCGGAACGACCCGTCATCGTATTGCTGTGATAAGTCGGCAAACGGCGTCCAGTGGTCAGATAGAAAGGGTATTCATCATCCGGATTTTCAGAAGGCGGGACGTAATTGAGAAGTTGCAGCTTGCCCTTGCCATTCAGAAACTCTCCTTCATGAAGAATGGGAGTTCCAGGATGATCCCTGTCAGGCACAGGCCATGAAAGATCACCCCTCTCGATCCGGTCGTAATTCAGGCCAGCATATATCGGCGAAAGCGCAGCCAACTCATCGAAAACTTGCTCACTACTTTCGTATTCGAAGTGAACCGGAGTCTCCATCCGTTGAGCAACTTTGGAGATAATCCACCAATCCGGCTTCGCTTCGCCTGGCGGCTCAGCGGCCTTTCGTATTCTCTGCACCCGGCGGTCAGAATTGGTAAAGAAACCATCTACTTCAGTAAATGCGGCCGCAGGGAAAACGACGTCTGCGATCTTGGCGGTGTCGGTGAGGAACATGTCCTGGACCACCAATAAGTCGAGCGACTCCAGAGCCTTCGTCGTGTGTTTGACATCCGGGTCTGTGACGAGGGTATTCTCACCGCAAATCCACATCGCCTTTATCCTGCCATCGACGGCATGGTCGAGAGCGGCAATCTTGGTGATACCTTTTTTCGGATCCATCGGAACGCCGTAGGCTTTTTCAAACTTTTCCTGACAAACAGGATCTTCCACAGACTGGAATCCGGGATAGTTGTTTGGCAAAGCCCCGGTATCACCCGCACCCTGAATGTTGTTCTGTCCACGCAAGGGATTCACACCTGCGGATTTCTTTCCGAGGTTTCCGGTGATCAGCGCCAAATTACAGAGGCTCTGAACATTGCTGACTCCACAAATGTGCTCGGTTATCCCAAGGGTGTAGTAAATACCAGCACTCTCTGCCTTCGCATACTCGATGGCACATTCACGAATCAAATCTCCAGGGACTCCGGAAATCTCCTCCGCATATTCGAGAGTGAAGGGCTGAAGATGAGCCTTCAACTCTTCGAAACCTTCAGTCCGTTCTTCGATGTAGTCCATATCCGCAAGGCCTTCATCAATGATGACCTTTGCCATGGCATTAAAGAGAGCCACATCTGACCCCAACTTGAGGGGCAGATGGCCATCTGCATATTCCGTTAATGGAATTTTACGCGGATCCACAACATAAAGCTTCGCCCCTTTGCGGACAGCTTTCTTGACACGCACTGCGATGATGGGGTGACACTCCGTCATGTTGGTGCCGACACACAACATCATCTTGGCGTCTTCGATTTCAGGAATCGAATTCGACATTGCTCCGCGTCCAATTGAGGCCGCCAGACCGGCGACGGTAGGGCTGTGTCAGCCCCGCGAACAATTATCGATCTGATTAGAGTTCATTACGGCACGTGTGAACTTTTGCAGCATGTACGAACCTTCACCCGGCGCACGCCCACTGGCGATGGAGTAGAAAGCCTTGGGACCATGATCGTCACGGACACTGCTCAGTTTCTGGGCTGTGTAATCGAGTGCTTCGTTCCAGGATACCGGCGTCAGTTCGCCATTTTTCCTGATCAAAGGACGAGTCAGACGATCTTTCGAGTTCACGAAATCGAATCCGAATTGACCTTTAACGCAAAGCGCACCCTCATTGACGGGGCCATCGAGGACCGGGGTCACACCAATCATCTTGCCATCTCGACTATGAAGATTAATGGAGCAACCAGTTCCGCAATAAGGACAGACACTGCGGGTCACTTCAATCTCGCCCGGCTTCTCTCCCTGGCCAACCATTTTCTTATCGGCAAGAGCTCCGGTAGGACAAGTGTAGATACATTGACCACAAAGAGTGCAGTCGCTATCCATCAATCCACCATCAAAGGCAGTGGCAATACCTTTGTTCCAACCACGTCCCGTCATGGTAATTGCGTGGTCTGCCTCGACCTCATCGCAGATGCGAACACAGCGATAACAAGAGATGCACCGGTTGTAATCACGCAGCAAAAATGGGTTCGAGTCATCCTTGGAGGCATTACTGATGTCTCCAATAAAGCGATCTCTTCCGACTTCAAAGTGCTCTGCGAGTTCGTGAACTTCACAAGTGCCGATATCACGACAGCGAGGACATTCATCATCCGGATTTTCAGAGAGAACCATCTCGACGAGCGTCGATTGCATTTTCCGAATCGGATCGCTTCCTGTTCGGATTTCCATCCCAGACTCTGCCTTGAGCGTGCAAGAGGAGGCGGGAAGCCTTCGGCCTTCAACCTCAACAACACATAGTCGGCAAGATCCATACGGATCAAGTCTCTCGTCGTAACACAGGGTCGGGACAAATGCGCCCTGCCGGCGAGCCACCTCAAGCACGGTTTCCCCCGGCTCAAAGTTCACTTCCGCCCCATCGATGGTTATCCGGTTTTCGTTACTCATCATCGGCTCCTTTGGAGGATGTCGAAGCGCCATTCAGTCGTTGCTGAATCTGGTCGGGCCAATATTTTTTCAGCATTCGGGTGATGTAGGGAGCTGCCAGACCAAGGCCGCAGGCACTGGTTTCACCCAGAACCTCTTCCAGATCTGCAATCTCATCCATGATTCCAGCTCGAACCGGCTCTCCCGAGCTCAGTTCGTCCAAAATCTCAGTCATTCGTGTCGTCCCGATTCGACAGGGAAAACACTTTCCACATGATTCTTCTTTAAGGAAATGCATACTCTCGCGGGCGGCCTGAATCATGCACCGAGTCTCATCGTGAACGACGATTCCGCCAGCACCGAGCATTGCACCAAGGCCATCCAATGAGGCTGGATCCAAACGCACATCGAGATCTTCTGCTCCAACCAGGCCGCCGCTGACCCCCGCCATCGTCACTCCCTGAATCTCTCGACCAGGAAAGGGCCCGCCAGCAAACTCGACCAACAATTGGCGTAGAGGTGTTCCGACGGGGACTTCGTAGTTCCCCGGACGCTGAATGTCTCCAGAGACGCTGAAAATACGCATACCATTCTGCTCACCCAGTCCGAGGTCGCTGAACCATTGGCCCCCGTGTTCGAGGATCGGAGCTAGAGCACAAAATGTTTCAACATTGTTGACGATGGTCGGCTGCTGAAAGAGACCATGAGTTGTCGGGAAGGGCGGCTTTTCTCTGGGAAAAGGGTGTTTCCCCTCGAGCGAATTCAAAAGTGATGTTTCTTCTCCACAAATGTATGCGCCTGCACCTCGGCGGATCACAATCCGGAAGGGTTTGCCTGTTCCACAGGCATCATCTCCGAGGTAACCGGCGGCTGTGGCATCGTCGATGGCTTTCTGCAGTGATTCGAGAATCTCAGGGTATTCCCAACGCAGATAGATGATGCCGAGTTCAGCCCCGGTCACCAGACCGGCAGAAGTCATCCCCTCCAGCAAAGCATGGGGAGTGTGAGCCATCAGGACCCGATCCTTGAAGCAGCCCACTTCGCTCTCATCGGCATTGCAAATGATCCACTTCGGCCCACGGGTCTCGTTTCGTACGACTTCCCACTTCACACCTGTTGGGAAACCAGCACCCCCACGACCGGTCAAGCCACTCGTCTTCAGCTCAGCGATCAACTTTTCAGGATCACTTGCCGCCAGCTTTGGAGATTTCCATGCACCTTTTTCGACAGCTGTCTGTAAATCCGAGACCCCATCACGAATGTGCTCAAAAAGACACTCTTGCTGCCCCGTCTCAGGGGGAAAAGGCATCGTTGCTTCAACGGCTTCTTCGACAGAACCCGCTTTGGCCCCATGGAAAAACTTCTCCCCGATCAAAATTGGAACAGGAACATCACAGCGACCAGGACAAGAGATTTTCTCGACCTTACCGGAATGCTGAATCCCGAAGTCGGCAGAGGAGACTTCCTTACAGATCTGATCCAGATCATGAAGGCAGCAGGCCGAATTTTCACAAACCCGAATATCGGGCAAGGTCTTCGGCTCCAATTGGAAGAAGTGGTAAAAGGTCACCGTTCCATAGAGTTCGCTGATGGGGATCTCCATCCGCTGACCCACTCGCCGGAGAGCGCTCTCCGGCAGATAACCGTAGTGATCTTGAATCGCATGAAGAATCGACAGAAAGGGAGCCGGCTCATCGAGCCAATCGTCAAGAATCCTGTCTGCGATGGGATCCTGAACCTCTAGCTTTGATTTCATGACCCTATGCTCTCAGTTCAGGCTCGATCGAAGGGGATCGGCAACAATCCGGACGCCAGACTCCACTGAATGGTCATCTGGACACTCCCAAGGTATCGAGATCAGGCAACTTCAACAAGGGCAGGAGAGGTCTGAAACCGTTTCCTGACCCCCTTTCCAGACCTTTTAGGCCAGCAGGAGATCCACTCGGTGAAGAATTCGGCGAAAAGACCCATAAAAATGGCCCCACCGGTTCACCCGGCAGGGCCATGTCCCCGAATCACACCGATCCTGAATCAGCGAATCGACAGAGCGTCGACATCTTCCGACGAGCTGATCCCCAAGGCCGTCAGATCAAGAATCAACTGGGCCGTTCCCGAAGTCGCCGCCCCAAAGGTGCCTGAAAAGCGGGAAACATCCTCATCGTTCCCGGTCGATCCGGCACCCGCATAGCTCCCGACAGTCGAAAACAGCAGGGTTCCATCGAAATCGAGACTAATCGCGTTGAGATCTTCTCCGTTGTTGGTGTTAAAGCCCACATCGCTGCCATCGAAGAACAGCTCCCAAGACCCGCCAGAGTTGGCTCCGAGGGAAGTCGGTGTAAACAGCGCAACATTCTCATCATGACTGTTCGGTCCGCCTCCTTTGGAAGTGCCCACCGAAGAGAAGAGGAAAGTGCCATCGTCCAGAATACAGACCCCATCGATGTCTTCGCCATTGGTCGTCAGACTCACATCAGAACCATCAAAGAAGAAACTCCAGGTCCCGGCTGTATTTGATCCCGTACTCGTCGGCGTAAACATGACCAGATCCGAATCATCCACATTGATGCCGTCCGGCCCTCCAGTCAGGCCAAAGAGAGTGAATCCCCCCGAGTTAAATGACATCACCACTCGACCATCTGCAAGCACACTGAGGGCGTTGATATCTGTACCACCGATTCCGACATCGCTGCCATCGATGAAGAGCTCCCAGTTTCCTGTTGAAGGATCGTAGCTGACGACATCCTCATCTCGGACAGTTCCAACTCCCGGCACGAAAGTGTTATTTACGAAACTGAGGTAGTAGAGCGCGCCTGAAGGAGGTGGAGGCGGTGGATCACTGACCACCACGCAACCACTGCACACTGCTGTATCCGATCCACCCGGTCCCGTCACCGTCAGTGTGACCGTGTAGGCTCCAGCAATCGTGTAGGTATGACTGGGGTCGGTGGCATTCGATCCGTTGCCATCGCCAAAGTCCCAGGAGTACCCGGAGATGTCGCCACTGCTGAGGTTGTTG
>NZJA01000080.1 GCA_002691835.1 Planctomycetota bacterium | reverse complement strand
CTGGGGATGGGAAGCAGTTGTCCAGGAGAGAAGGGGATTCGCTGCTGCTGACGACGTCGATCAGCCATATCGTCGATGGTTGACTGTTGACTGAGGGCATCGAGCAGGTGCGTTTGATGAGCAGAGAGTGATCTTGATCCACCGAGGCGCGCCCCAGCAACGAGTCGTAGTTGATGTTTACGGGCACATTCCAGAATCTGTCGCTCATGAGAGAGAGAGGAGCCCCAGCGATCAACTTCGAGAATCAACCGCGAGGCGATTTCGGGATTCATCTGTAGCAGTTTCATTGCGAGGGTCGGATCGCCGGTAATGAGCCAGCATTCTGAGAGTTGACACAGTAACTCAAGGTCATTCTCTGGGACGGGTAAGATCGTCTCTGGTGGCGACTGAGCTGTCAGCGATGGTTTTTCAGCGGCGCAAGAGTCTCGATGGTTTTGTGTCGGAGCAGAGAGGCACCAATCGCTGACGGTTTGATGAACCTCGACGAGTCCCTCAGGATTGATGGGCAGAATCAGCAACGAAGTTTCCGATGTGGGATAAGACTGTGGACTGTTCGTTTCTGCCACGGAATCAATTCGGTTTCGACAGGGCAACTCTGTTCCGACAATGACCGCTGAGCCAGCTTTCGATCCGTAAGAGGAGTCGTGCGGGGGGATACCACTGGCTGTGTGGCGGGCGGCTTCGACACAGGTTCCGAGTTCCGCAATTTCTGTGACGGCAAAGTGTCGCCAGCCTTGCTTTCGAGCCTGATCGATGAGCGCTTCCATCGGCTGATGGCCGCGTAGCAAGGAGCCCCAAGACCGGAGGGACAAGAGCAGAGGGGAAGGGGATCCTGAGAGTGATCGTGTAGAGTGGGAAATCGAGGCTGAAGCGTTCACGGGGGCTTTCCGAGATTGAGAGAACGACGGAAAGAAGAGGATAGCGAACATTTGTTCGCATGCAAGGGGGTGAGTGGATCCCTTGCCCGGAGACGAACCGAGGTCACACTGTGACCCCTGAGGTGACCAAAGCACAGCCGATGAAAGTCGAGAGATGAGTTCAGTCGATCCCCCCGAAAAGAATCCACAGGAGCCTCCCTGGAAGGACGCGCATGCGCATGCCTTGAAAGAGGGGGCGGAGGGCTACCGGGATCCGGTCACCGGGTTCTGGGTGTGGACTGAAATCGCTCATCAGAAAAGAGGGGACTGCTGTCACAGTGGTTGCCGTCACTGTCCCTACCGGGAGACCGAAGAATCCCCGTCATAAAAAAAGAGCCGGGAAGCATGGCTTCCCGGCTCTTTTACAAACTCGATCGCACCCTGAATCAGGGGCAGGAGTTGTAGCTGGCACAGTCGAGAGCGTCAGAGGTCGGATCAGGACCACAAGACGGCCCGGAAGGTGCCGGCATGCCAGGCCCACCTGAGAAAAGGTTGGCGAGAATGTAGACACCATCGGCAATGTTGACGGAGCCGTCATCATTGGAGTCGGCAGAGTCAGAACAAGGAATGGCTCCACCGGTGAAAAGTCCCGCCAAAAGAGCCACGGCATCGGCAATGTTGATGCCTCCATCGTCATTGACATCTCCGCGAACGAATCCACCGACAGCCGCTTCCAGAGTGATCAAACCATTGACGAGGTTCGCAGGATTGGCCTGGCCGTTCACGACCAGGATGTTGATCACTGGAGGTGCGCCGAGTGCGTTGCTCCAGCTGAGGGCCGTTGTAGTTCCTGCTGTATTGCCAATGAGTCCGGCGGGCACAGTGTTGTAATCGATGGTGCCGAGATCGGTCTCAGAGGCCAGTTGCAAAATGATCGTTCCCGGACTGGAGAAGCTGTAGACACAGCCACAAGTCAATCCGTCGCTGTAGGTGTTGACGTCGAGGAAGTCGGGTCCAGAACCGGAGTTCAGGGCTGCGAGAGCGGCACCCGGCGTGAAAGTATTGGCCGACAGTAGAGTGGCATCATGAGAAAGACCGAAGGAGAAACCTTGAGTGTCGTTCGGGTATCCCGGGGCTGCAGAATCCTCAAGGGCCGAAACGGTTCCGGAGAAGGAACCGGTTCCAGTATCCGGAGAGTAGCTGGCGGTGGCATCCTGAGCGATGAAGCTGAAGCCATTGGTGATACAACTTGGATCGTTGCTGCAATCGGGGTCGGAGCAGTCGGCGAGGCCGTCTCCGTCATCATCGGTCCCGTTGGTGCAGTTCTCCACTGGGGGAGGCAAGCACGCAGGATCCTGATCGCAGTCCGTGTCCTCACAATCGATGAAGGTGTCACCGTCGTCGTCGATTCCGTTGGTGCAATCTTCCACCGGGGCGGGTCCGCCGCCGAGGGAGATGCTCAGGTCACTGTTGCCCGTGGCGCCGTTCCAGCCGCCCACCTGAATCAGGTAGGTGTTGCCGGCGGTCACAGGGACAGCCACCGTGGAACTGAAGTTCGGGGTGGTGCAGCCGTCGTCGTCACTGGCAAGACATGCGGGGGAGGGCGGGCAGGTGCCACCGTCGTAGACGATCAGCACGGTGTCATCCATGCTCCCCAGAGTTCCGCAGGTTTCGATCGTGGCCGTTCCGCTGGCGGAAGGCGTGTAAGCGAACCAGACGTCCGTATCCATGTTGGTGTCACAGTCGGTAGGACCGTCCAGGATGGCTCCCGTATTGTCGAATGCGAAGACGCCCTCACCGACACCCTGCGCATTGGCACAGTCATCGTTGGCAGGGCCGGTTCCTCCACCACCACAGGCGGGGTCACCGATGCAGTCGTCGTCAGCACAGTCGATGAGACCATCGCCGTCGTCGTCGGTCCCGTTGGAGCAGTTTTCAACAGGTCCTGGGCCGGTGCCCAGAGAAATCGTCAGGTCACCGTTACCCTCAGAGCCATTCCAGCCACCGACCTGAATCAGGTAGGTGTCACCGGCAGTCACGGAGACGGAGACTTCTGACATGAACGCTGCTCCGCCGGCAGTGTTGGAACAGGCGTCGTCGGAAGAGACGAGGCAAGGCGAACCGGCAGTCGGACAAATCGAACCGTCATAAACAATCAAAGTGGAGTCATCGAGAGAGCCCGCTGCGTCACAGGTATCGATGGTCGCAGTTCCGGAAGCGGAAGCCGTGTAAAGGAACCAGACGTCGGTGCTCATGTTGGTATCGCAGTCGACGGGGCCGTCGAGGATCGCACCGGTGTTGTCGTAGGGGAAGACGCCTTCCGCCACCAGAGTGGCGTCGATACAAAGGTCATTGGCCGGGCCGCCGCCACCGCCACCACAGGCGGGATTGGCGAAGCAGTCCGGGTCGGCGCAGTCGGCGAGTCCATCGCCGTCGTCGTCGACACCATTGGTGCAGTCTTCCACGAGAGGTCCGGCTCCAACGGTAATCGTCAGGGTTCCGAGACCCGTAGTTGCGGCACCGAACGCACCGACTCGAATCACGTAGATTTCACCGGAGATGACATTGGTGATCACCTCAGAGTCAAAGCCCTGACAGCCTGCAAGGGTGGATCCGTCTCCGTCACAGGCCAGCAGGGTCAGAGCGGAGCAGTCACCGGTGTAAACGGCCAGATCCGTATCGAAACCGGCGGGGTCACAGGTGTTGAAGGTCGCGGTACCGGTACTGGTGGCCGTGTAGGTGAACCAGCCGTCATTGTTCATGCCACCGAAGGCATTCGGACAGCCGGTCGGAACCGGATCTGCACTGTTGGTCAAACCGGTGGTGTCAAAGAAGTTGGCACCGTCGAACATGGCAATGGCACCGATGCATTCATCGTTGCCGCCGCCACCACCACCACAGGCAGGATTGGTGGCGCAGTCCGGATCGGCACAGTCGGCGAGTCCATCGCCATCGTCGTCCACTCCGTTGGTGCAATCCTCAGTCGGGGCAGGACCTCCACCCAAAGAAATGCTCAGGTCACTGTTTCCTGTGGCACCATTCCAGCCACCGACCTGGATCAGGTAGGTGTTGCCGGCAGTGACCGGAACAGCCACGGTGGAGTTGAAGTTCGGAGTGGTGCAGCCGTCGTCATCGCTGGCGAGGCAGGCAGGGCTCGGCGGGCAGGTGCCGCCGTCGTACACGATCAGGACCGTGTCATCGAGGGTGCCGGCAGAGCCGCAGGTCTCGATGGTGGCGGTACCGCTGGCAGACGGGGTGTAGGCGAACCACACGTCCGTGTCCATGTTGGTGTCACAGTCGGTCGGTCCATCGAGAACGGCTCCGGTGTTGTCGAAGGCAAAGGTACCTTCGCCCACGGCCAGAGCGTTGCCACAGCCATCGTTGGTCGGGCCGCCACCGCCCGGGCAGGCCGGGTCGGCACCACAGTCGGGGTCGTCACAGTCGACGAGTCCGTCGGCGTCGTCGTCAACGCCGTTGGCACAGTCTTCAATCGGTGCAGGACCGCCTCCGACAGAAATACTCAGGTCACTGTTTCCGGTAGCGCCATTCCAGCCACCGACCTGAATCAGGTAGGTGTTGCCGGCGGTCACTGTTACGGAGACGGTGGAGCTAAAGTTCGGAGTGGTACAGCCATCGTCATCACTGGCGAGGCAGGTCGGGCTCGGCGGGCAGGTGCCGCCGTCGTAGACGATCAGGACCGTGTCATCGAGGCTTCCTGCGGATCCGCAGGTCTCGATGGTGGCGGTTCCGCTGGTGGTTGCGGTGTAGGCGAACCACACGTCGGTGTCCATGTTGGGGTCACAGTCGGTCGGGCCATCGAGCGTGGCACCGGTGTTGTCGAGAGCGAAAACACCCTCTCCCACAGCCTGAGCATCTCCGCAAAGGTCATTGGCGGGACCGCCTGGGCCACCACCACCGCCACAGGCGGGGCTGGGGGCACAGTCCGGGTCATTGCAGTCGACCAGTCCGTCGCCGTCGTCGTCAGTACCGTTGGAGCATTGCTCGACCGGTCCACCGCCACCGGCGGGAAGGGTGTCGACGAAGAGCTGACCGGTTCCCGCAGAATCGAGCCAGGCAGAGAGGCCCAGACTCCAGGAACGGGAGAAACGACCGTAGTCATCAGAGAGATTGTTTCCGCAGGCCGCTCCGCCGCAGCAAAGCTGGCCAATCACGCGATGGTTCTGGTCAAAGAGGGGAGATCCCGAAGAACCGGGTTCGGTGGTTCCCGCATCCCAGTCTTCGACCGTCACGAAGTTGGTGGAAAGAGTTGGAGGCTGATTCTCGAAGGAGATTCTTTTCTCATCGGTTGCCGGATGGTGGATACCGACTGCACTGGAGGGTGCCGAGGTGCTGGCATCCCAGCCACAGAAGGAAACGCCGAAGGCGGGATTCGGGGGCGAATTCAACTCGACCAGAGTGAAATCGGAAATCACAGATCCGGAACGGAAAATGGATCCGCTACTGAACTGGTTAAGGACACCGTCACCGGGTCCACCGGAAGCCGGACTTCCGGGAGGTCTGCAGGTGGAGTTCTCGTAGTTCCAGTAGACGACCAAAGAGGGAGCGTTCCCGGAGACGATTCCGCAATGATCCGCCGTCATAAAGTAGGGAGTGCCATCCTGAGACGTGTTGTTGACCATGAATCCGGTACAGAAGGTCGATCCTCCGGTGGAGATCACACCGACGCAGTCGATTTCATTTTCCCAACCCACTGATTCTGGACAGGCCACATCGATGTTGCAGGAACCGGAGATACCCGGGGTGTTGTTGGGTAGCGGCTGCTGACCGAATGCCTCGTGAAAACCTCTGTAACCGGCATTGATGCTCGTCAACTTGATCTCTTCCTGGATCAGGGAGACTGCATTTTGCGGGCAACTGATTTCGATGATGACATCTCCACCGGCGACAGCCGGGGTCCACAGTTCACCACTGTCGTTGTAGTCGTCGATGGTGAAGGGACGAATACGATGGGTTCCCTCGACGTTGTAGATCAGCATCTCACTGTCGATGGGAAGCAACCAGCGCTGGAAACCAAAGTTCATGCTGATGGCGTTTTTGCAGTTGACGCGCAAGCGCCACATCGCCCGGTTGTCATCGAGCTTTTCCCAGTGACCATGGGTCGCGGCCGTGATTTCGACCAGATTGGGAACCGCGTAGCGCGGTGCAAGGCCTTGCTGGTCCCTGAGGTCGTCTTCCAATTGAAGAGCGAGAAGGTCCAGAGAATCCACCGAGATGGTGGGAACCAGCTTGAGGGAATCCTGAGCATGGACGGTTCCGGAGAAACCGATCAGGGAACACAGGAACAATACAATAAACTGCGACGTGCGCATGGTGTAACAACCAATCGTCACCGTTTTCGCTGACTACTTGCGGGAGAAGTCAGCGAAAACTCGCCTAAAGGATGATGTATGTCAGTCCGGATTCTAAGAGCCCGAATCCATTCCTCCATTGTCGCCTGATCTGGCTGTCAGGCAAGGCAGTAATGTTCCAAGAATCTATTGCCGGGAAGTCATGCCGAGAAACTGCCAAAGATCTCGAATTTCTTCCGCGGTGAGACCATCGATGAGTCCGCCAGGCATGGGGGAGACCGGAGAGGGCTCGACGGAGCGGATCGGTTCCGGGATTTTCAGAGGCTGATATCCAAAAGGATCGGTGTTGATCACCCAATGGGTCGACTCTTTGAGGAGCACCCGGCCCCACTCCATCCCATCCTCGCCATGCTCGATTTCACTCCAGCTGTATTGATCGGAGATATCCCGGGAAGGGTCGAGGATCGCGGTGATCAGGTCGTCGGATGTAAAACGGGAAGCAATCCCGGTGAGATCGGGACCCGCACCTCCACCGCGACCATCGAATCGATGGCAGCGGGAGCAGAGCGATTTTTCATAGGCGAGCAGTCCCTTGTCTGCTGTCCCGGCTGGGCCAGACAATGCTTTCACGATCGACTCCCTGTCCCACCGTTGAATAAAGGGAGGCATCACGGGTGGGGGTGCGGGGGGGGGAACCAGATCGCCATCGCCGTCATCCATCTGTCGGGCCATTTGATCGATGAATCCGGTGTAACTGTTTCCTCCGGAAAGTGAACGCAAGGATTCAAGAGCGGGAGCAATGCGGGTCCGATCTCCCTCTGAGAGGGGAACCCATTGCAAGGCGCGCAATGCAGACATTCGGTCTTCACCGGAGGGCCCCTCTTCCAACCATGAAAGCAAACGGGGGGCGAGGTCGGGAGCCTTCAGTCTTACGAGCAGATCTCCCAGCAGGCGATCGATCGCTCCATCCCGTCGGGGGAAGCGACGGTCAAAGCGGGTCAGGAGAGATTGGCGCAGGTAATCATCCGGATCTCCCATACGCGCGATGACGACGGTGGCCAATCTCAATTGGGCGAGTTCCTCCACCTGGTTTCCGGGAAGAGGCAGCGCGCACAGGGTTTGCAGGATCGCATCCCGATCCTCTTTGTCTCCGAGGCGAGCGAGGGCCAGGAGCCCATGAACCGTTCCCGGCTGTTTTCCCTCAAGGATGGTCTGCCGCCAGAGGGTCGGGTCGATCTCCTCCAGGGTGATCCGGGCAGCGGCAGCGATAAAGGGATCGGGACTGGAGAGAGCGGAGATGGCCGGTCCCAGAAGATCCGGCCGTGATTCGACATGACCCGCCTCGAGCATCTTTCGCTGGCGACGTGCCGATTCTCCGGTTTTGGAAAGGGGAGCGGCGATCACTTCTGAAGGTCTCTCACTGCGGATGCGGAAGACGGTACTGCGGGTGCCGCGTCCACCGGTCACTCCGTACATCGCTCCATCCATGCCGAAGGCAATGTCTGTGACATTCAGTGCCGGTGCAGAAGCGAAGGGAAGGATGTCACCGACAAAGGAGGATCCTTTCTCCTCGGGGAAGAAGGCAAGGATGCGACCATAAGCCCAGTCGGCGATGTAGATGGCGTGACGCCAGCGCCCCTGAAAAGTGCTTTGCAATCCTGATTCGACACCAGTGGGAGAGGACAGATCTGATTCCGCAGCGGGGGGAACAGCATCGGGGATGCCGTCAGGCCATTTACCATCACCCGCACGCCATCCGGCGTCTCCTCCGGAAACCACCTCGACGACCCGTGGCGCTTTGTACCACGGTGATCCGATGTCGTATTCCATGTCCGCGTCATAGGTGAAGAGCGCATCCCCATGGTGAAAAGCGAGGTCGTAAGGGTTACGGAATCCACCGGCGACTCTTTCCCATTCACGGGTTTCAGGGTCGATGCGCAGAATCTGTCCAGCCGGTGCCAGATACCCGACCGCGTGACCGGATGGATCCCACATTCGTGGAACGATTAAATCTTCCTGCCAGCGTCGATAGCGGTCACGTTTCAGAATCTCTTCAGGAACCTTGATGTGATTACCGACGACAGTCCAGACATGACCATCCGGCCCCATTTCCAATGCGTGCACCCCGTGTTCCCAACCGGGACCCATTTCGGAGAGTCGTTCCTCTGTTTCAAAGAAGCCATCGTGGTCGGTATCGGTCAAGATCCATAGCCCACCTTCTTTTTTGGCGTCTTCATTGACGTGAACCCAGAGTTCCTCACCGACGATCAGCAAGCCCTGAGCTGAGCCCAGGCGGGCACACTCGCTGACGGAGGTGGTTCCATCTGCTGCGAATCGTATGCGTTTGAGAGATCCGTATTGAGGGGAAACGATGAAGCTGGTCGGAGTCTCAGCGGTGATGCACACCCAGGAGCCATTTTCGGGATCGACTTCGTGCACGATCTCTGCTTCAAATCCTTGTGGAAGGCTCCAGCTACGTACTGCCGTGTTAGGGAAACGCACATTCCCCCAAGGAAGAGATGGGTCTCCGGTAGCCCCGATCAGCTTCACTTCAGCCGTGGATTTTGCATCGAGCCCGATCAGATTCCAATCGACGTCTTCTTCGTATGGGGTTCCGATGTTGACTCTTGTTGGAGTGAGCTCCCAGCGTCGTACTTGCCAACTTTCATCGGTGTGAATCCGCTGCTCGCGGCCCGTTGCATCGATCCATGACAGAGTGCCGGCCAGACCAGCGGGACCGCCTTCGTTGCTCACCCGTATGACCAGCTCGTGATCTCCTGCTGGAATCTCAAAGAGGTGATTTTGGATTTGGCTCCAGTCCTCTCCTCGCAGAAAGGGTTTGCCATCGAGGAAAGCGAGGAAAAAATTGTCGGCGGTCAACATCAGTCGTGCCGAAACAGGATCCTCTGTGGTGAAGCGACGAGAGAGAAGAACTTCCTGTCGGTCACCGATTTCTGAAGAGCTCCAGATCCACTGAGGACCGGCATCGGTCATCGGGTTTCGGCTACGACTGGCATCCAGAAAGGGATCTCCATCAAGTGTTTGCCAGGGGCGAATACGAACCTGACGCCATTCGATCCGCATGGGGCCACCCGAGTGGATTTGCAATCCGATCTTGCCGGTCGACGAATGATTTTCATGCAAATCTTCAAAGGCGCAAACCTGAACGCCATCCAGTTCATGACGGGCACGATTCCCACGAATAACAATGCGATAGCGATGCCAAGCAGACGTATCAAACTTTTCAATCAGCGGATCGGTGTCAGCGAGATAACCCTTGTTCTCTCTCTGTCCATTTTTCAGCAATCGTGAAACCTCGCCGCGTGGGGCGAGAATGGCACGGCCACTCGCTTCGTAAAGAATTCCGGTGTAGGTGTGCCCGGCGTCGAGGTCCGCTTGGTAGCCTTTTGCGCGACCATCGGGAAGAGCGGTACTGCGATATTGAATACCACTATTTCCCCCAGTGATGCGGAACTCAGCTTCGAGGACAAAATCTTCGAAGCTCTTCTCATGCCATAGGAATCGTGTTGCCGGAACGGGACCACCATTCGGGCCTTCTCCGATGAGGATTCCATCCTCGACTCGCCAGAGTTCACGATCTCCTTGCCAGCCCTCTAAAGTTTTGCCATCGAAGAGGTCTTCCCAGAGATCCTCAACAGCGGGGACCGAAGGAGAGGCAATGACTGGAAGAGTGACCAAAAGGAGCAACGCAATACGCAGAGCAGGGGAGAGCCACGAGAAAGGGGCGAGTTGCAAGAAGAGGGAGAATCGCAAGAGTACCTCCTACAGAATCGAAGTGATCAAGGACAAGATACCCGGCTGAGAAGTGTGGACCAGTGACCATTCGAGCCTCGGCGGTTATCATTCGATCTAGCCGGATTGTTCGGCCTTGGTAGGGAGAACTCGACATGAAATGGCGAATCGAAATCCTCAGTCTTTGCCTTGTCGGCACCCTTTGGCTGTCCGGTTGCGTGGTGCTGCCGATCGATGGCGGAACATCTGCGACGACCGTTCAGAGATTTAATGCCACCGGAGATCTCGAAGGGGAAGGGGTCGGATTTGCCGGGTACTTTAGTCGTCCTTCTCAGCCGGGACTTTTTCTCCAGCTTCAGAGTGTCCGCGAAGGAGCTGTGGGCGGACAAGAATTGCCTTCCCTGCCATCGGGATCCGCTTCCGATGCCATCGTTGCGACCGAGCAGGTGGGTTGGTGTTTGACGGGGGGAACCACCTGGGAAGCCCGCGATGATTGGACTCTCTACGGCGGCTTGGGATTAGGCTATTCGGAATCCTGGGCTGAGCGATTTGATCCGACTCTCACCGCGGGGGATAACGGTTATTACCACACTTCTGGGGGAGAGGATTGGGCGGTTGAGGCCACCGTTGGCGCATTGTGGGCCGCAGGCGAAAACTGGGTCATCGATGTCGGATACAGCACCTTTTCTGAAGCGATTTTTGTGGGACTCGGCTACTCTGGTCCTTAACACCGTGAAGGGGAGACCACTGACATGAGTTCCACCGGCCTGATCCTGATCAACCTGGGTTCTCCGGATGCCCCAAATAAACCGGAAGTACGCCGCTACCTCGATGAGTTTCTCATGGATGAGCGCGTCATCGACGTCAACGTCCTGCTGCGCAACCTGTTGGTACGCGGCATCATTCTCAACACTCGACCGAAGAAATCTGCAGAGGCGTACAGCAAGGTGTGGACCGATGAGGGTTCGCCGCTGATCGTCACTTCGCGCAAGCTCGAGGAAGAGGTGCGCCAGCTTTGGGATGGACCGGTGTCCCTGGGAATGAGATACGGCAATCCATCGATTCTCCAGTCAATGGAAGAGATCCGCGAGGCGGGAGCAGACGAAGCCATCGTCGTGCCGCTGTATCCGCACTACTCCATGAGTTCCTACGAAACCGTCGTCGCCAAGGTGCTGGAGGACCTGCCCCGGATGAAGGATCCGATCAAGGTTCACTTCCTCAATCCCTTCTATGATCACCCGGTCTATCGCAAGGTCCTCGCCGATGTCACCCGACCGTATCTGGCGGGGAAAGAATGGGATCACCTGCTCTTCTCATTCCATGGTGTTCCGGTGCGGCACATCGAGAAGCGAGACCCCAGCGGCTGCTACTGTCTGAAGACGGAAGACTGCTGCTTCACCGATCACCCGGCGACACCGATGTGCTACCGCGCCCAGTGTCGTCGCACCGCCCGTTTCCTCGCCGAGGATCTGGGTCTGGCCGAGGACAAATGGTCCGTGGCGTTCCAGTCCCGTCTCGGCAATGATCCCTGGCTCGAACCAGCCACCGAACCGACCACCGAAAAACTGGCAGAAGAGGGCATCCGCAATCTCAAACTGATCTGCCCCGCTTTTGTGGCGGATTGCCTCGAAACCATCGAAGAGATCGACATGGAGGTCCGGGAGACCTTTATCGAAGCAGGCGGCAAGGAGTTTGAAATGATCCCCTGCCTCAATGCGGATCCGCGTTGGGCCCAGGCCATCGTCGACATGGCCCCGGACGCCCTTCAGCGCCACGCCGCCGCCGGCTCCGATGGAGTGATTCCCCAGTAATCGAACGGCCCGGAGGACGAGTCAGGGAGGGAGACGGGGATGGAAGCACGCAAGCAGTCTCTCATCGGCTGGGCGATCCTTCTCTTCTGGTACAACCTGTACCTGTTCCTCGATTTTTGGATGCCGATGATTCAGGACGTCTTTCCAAAAAGCTGGATTGGATTCTTTACGGATGAATCCTTTCTAAAACCTTTTTGGCTGACCGAAATATGGTGTTTCGACGTCGGGGGTCTCCTATACGGCCTGGCTTACAGTTCCATCCCATTCATTCTGATCCCGATCTATTTCGTCGTCTTTTATGTCGCCCCGACCGCATTGGGCATCTGGTGGACCGTCCGCCTCCGTCGCAAATGGAAGAGCGCAGACTCAGAATAGATTCGCCAGCAGGAACGCCAGCAGTGCCAGCAGCAACAGCAGGCCCGGGAGGACCATCTGCCAGTGGACCGGGGGATGGGCGGGGATCTTTTGCACCAGGCCCAGAACTTTGGCGGGAGCTTCGTCGAGGATGAAGCGGGAGAGGCGGGCGGCTCCGCGACCGATGGGGTTGTCGACGATCCAGCCGAGAAGTCTGCCACCCTTGCGGTAGAAGAAATCAAAGTCGAGGTTTTCGCGCACCAGTTCCGGCGGGTAAGTGCCCGTCTTCATCAACACCACCACTGACAGGGATGCAAAGAGCAGCAACTGCAGCTGGGTGAGCACGTGGCTTGTGGTGAAGGGTTCGTAGGTGACGGTGAAGGGCAGCATGCCGTAGAGCCACCCGGGGTTGCAGCCGATGAAGATGCACAGCGCCGCGCCAATGGCCATCGCCAGTAGCATGTTGACCGGCGGTTCTTTCGCCTCGAGTTTGGAATCGTGGGCGAAGAAGGCGAAGTAGGGGATCTTGATGCCGGCGTGTTCGAGCACTCCCGCCGAGGCGAAAAGGAGCAGGAACCACAGCCAGACGTGACCCTCATAAAGTGCGGCGGACATGATCATCGATTTGCTGACGAAGCCGCTGAAGAGGGGCACCGCTGAAATCGATGCTGCACCCACCAGGCAAAGCACGGTGGTGATCGGCATCTTGCGCCACAGGCCCCCGAGATCGGTGCCACGGGTCTTGCCGGTGACGTGCATCACAGCCCCCATCGACATGAAGAGCAGCCCCTTGAAGAGGACGTCGTTGAAGGCGTGGCTGACCGCACCATTGACCGCCATCTCGGTTCCGATGCCGATGCCGACGACCATGAAACCGATCTGGTTGATCATGCTGTAGGAGAGCACCTTGCGCAGGTCGTTCTCGATGACGGCAAAAAAGATGGGGAAGAAGGTCATGATCGCACCGATGGTGATCAGTTCTTCCGTACCGGGGAAGAATCGCGCCAGGGCGTAGACCGCGGTCTTGGTGGTGAATGCGGACAGGAAAACGGTTCCGGTGGCACTCGCCGCCGGGTAGGTGTCGACGATCCACGTGTGCAGCATCGGGAAGCCGGCCTTGATGCCGAAGGCGAGCAGGATCCACGGCACTCCCGGCGAAGCCAGATCGAGCACACCCAACTCGGAGATCAGCAGTGATCCGCCCGCCTGGTGATGGATCAGCAGCCCAGCCAGCAGTGACAACCCGGAAAGCACCTGGAAAACCAGATAGCGCGAACCGGTAGCGAAGACCTTCTCTCCTTCTCGGGCCCAGACGATGAACGCCGATGTCAGCGCCAGCATCTCCCAGCCGATGAACAGGGTCACCAGATCCCCGGCCAGAACGGTGGCCACGGCGCTGCCCGCATACAGCAGGGCGGCGGAGGTCTCGACGCGGCTCTTGATATGCAGGGCATACAGCACGCCGATGATGCCGGCGATGTGGAAGAGCAGGGCAAACAGGAAGGAGAGCTTGTCGAGATCGACGAGGATCAGTTCAAAACCGAAGAGGGGTACCGGGAAAGAGACACCATTCGGCAGTCCGAGCAATCCCAGCAAACCGATGACAGGGGTGGCGATGGCGATCACCTTGCGGGCGATGCCCCCGAGCAGGAAACAGAGGATGGCGCCGACGACGAAGGGCAGCACCGGGTACAGGCCTTCAATCATCGTAGTAGCCGTCCTTCCGCGAGACCGCGGCCCTCAGGCCACGGGAAAGAAGCACGAGCAGGGCGATGCCGACAAATCCGTAAAGCGGATAGAAGCCGGGGATCCCCTCAATATTTTCGACCCCTTTTTCCAACTTGCGGCTGTAAAAGAAGTCAGCAGCAAAAGCGAGGGCACAGAGGGCGACCAGCAGCCAGTGCAACCTGGAAGGTGACGCGTGAGTCTCATGTGAATCCTGACTCATGACGTACTCCCTTCGATCATCTTGGCCAACTGGGCGTAGACGCCGGGCCAGAAGAAGAGAACGAGACAGGCCGCCGAGCTGAGCAAGAGCGGAATGCGGCACGCCCACGGTGATTCACCGTGATCTTCATAGCCGGTGACACCGGATCCGACCTTTTCCTTGGCGAAGAAGGCGCGCACCGGGATCGGCAACAGGTAGCCGAGTCCCAGAAGTGTCGACAACAACAGAGTGATGAGGAACGCCCACTGGTGCGCCTCGATCATGCCGACACACAGCAGCCATTTGCTCCAGGTGCCGCCCATGGGGGGCAGGCCCAGAGTGCTGAGGCTGCCGATCATGAAGGCGGTCATCGTCCATGGCATCCGTCGGCCGATGCCGTCGAGCTGATCGACCCGGGTCTTGTGGCTGGCAACGTAGATCGCTCCCGCCGCAAAGAAGAGGGTGATCTTGCCGTAGGCGTGCATGGCGATGTGCAGAGCGCCGCCTTCGATGGCCATCGGGAAAGCGACCGCTGCCCCGAGAACGATGTAGTTCAGTTGGCCGATGGTCGAGTAGGCGAGGCGCGCTTTCAGTTCCGGTCGGGTCAAGGCGATAAGGGATGTCAGCAGAATGGTGCCCGCTGCAAACCAGGCGACCACTTCGGCACCCCAACTGTCGCGCATGACTTCGGAGCCGACCAGTTCGGTCGAGATCTTCAGGACGGTGAAGACTCCCGCCTTGACGACGGCGACCGCATGCAACAGGGCACTCACCGGGGTCGGTGCGACCATGGCATTGGGCAACCATTGGTGCAGTGGGAAGATGGCAGTTTTTCCGGTACCGAAGAAGAAGAGCAGGATCAGCACCGCGGCCTGACCGGCGGTGGTCGACCCGTTAAGAATGCCACCTTCAGTGAAATCGAGGGTGCCGGTCCACACCCACGTCAGCACCGTGGCGGTGAGCATGAACAGGGTCGATGAGCCGACGAGGATGCCCAGGTAAATGCGACCGGAACGTTTCGCCTCCGGTTTGCGGGTATGAGTCACCAGTGGCCAGGTACTGAAGGTCATCACCTCGTAGAAGAGGAACAGGGTCAGCATGTTGGCACTGAAGGCGATGCCCATCGCCGAAAGGATGGCCATGGCGAAGGCGCACCAGTAGCGCTCCTGGCCTTCGAAATCCTTGCCGTATAACCCGTGCATGTAGCCGTATGAGTAGATGGTGTTGAGGATCCACAACGAGGCGGCGACGAGGGCGTAGATCATCCCCAACGGGGTCAGTGCGAGGGCAAAAGAGAGCCCCGATCCCAACTCGCCGATGGTGAAGGTCAGATCTTCGCCGGCGAGGGCCTGAGGAAGAATCGACAGCACCACCGCCAACAACCCTGCGGGGATCAGCAGATTGAAGAGATTACGCAGCGAGCGCATCGGTTTCAGCAACCAAGCAAGCAGGGCCCCGAAGGCGGGGAGCAGGATCGCCAGCAATAGTGGAGAGATCATCTTGTCCCGCCCATCAACTGTTGGGCCGCATCGCGGGCGATGTCGACGACGGCACCAGGCTGGATGCCCCAGACGATGCTGGCTCCGAGCAGGATCAGCACCGGCAGGATTTTTTCCAGCGGCAGTCCGTTGCGCAGGGGAGTGTCGCTGGCGGGGCGCAGGTAAGCGACCTCGACGAAGCGCCAGGTGTAAATGGCCGCGAGGACTGAACCGATCAATACCAGTGCAGCAAGGATCGGGTGTCCGGACAGGATCAGTCCCTTGAGCAGGTAGAACTTGCTGACGAAGCCGGCGGTCCCGGGGATGCCGATCATGCCGAGGCCGCCGACGACGATGGCGCCGCTGACCCACGGCATCCGTTGACCGAGGCCCGCCAGATCTTCAAGGCGGGTGGTGCCGAGACGGTAGATGAGAATCCCCGCACAGAGGAACAGTCCGCCCTTGATCAGTGCATGGAAGACCATGTGCAGGATGGAGCCGGTCATCGCATCGATGTGTCCGACCGTCATGCCGACGACGATGTAACCGATCTGGGCGACACTCGAATAGGCCAGCAGCAGAGACAGGCTCGGTTGCCGGGCTGCACCGAGGGATCCAAAGATAATCGCCGCGCCGCAACAGCTGCCGATGATGAAGACATTTCCACCACTGAGCATCGCGTCGCCGGTCATGGCGAAGACGCTGAAGATGAAGCGCATGCCCATGTAGATGCCGACCTTGGTGGCGGTGGCTGCGAGCAGGGCTGCGACCGCGGAAGGAGCGGTGGAGTAAGCCGCGGGCATCCACAAATGCAGTGGAAACAGCGCCATCTTGAGACCCACTCCTGCGAGCAGGAACGCCCGTGCGGTGTGCACAGTCGCATCGACGGGAGCGAGCAGCAGCTTGGCGTGGATGTCGGCCATGTTGAGGGTGCCGGTCTTGGCGTACAGCAGACCGATGGCGATCAGAATGAAGGATGCACCGACCGATCCCAGCACCAGATAATTGAGGGCGGCGGTCAGAGCCTGTTTGGAGCGCTGCCGGCCCATGGCGATCAGGCCGTAGATGGTCAGGGACGAGATCTCGAGCAGCACGTAGACGTTGAAGGCATCGCCGGTGATGAGGATTCCTAAAAGTCCGGTGATGGCGAGGAGCCACAGTGACCAGAAGAAACGCCGGCGATCCGCTGGAATCTCATCGTCCACTCCCTGGCGCGAGAAGAGGGTGACCATGAAGCCCATGCCGGAGACGAGGGTCGCCAACAGGGCACTCAGCAGGTCGATCTTCAGTTCGATGCCGTGGGGAGCGGGCCAACCACCGAGGGGGTAGCTGACGAAGTAGCCCGGAGTCAGGGTGTTTTGGGCGTGGATCATGAACAGTTGTGAAGCACAGACGAAGGTCGTCAGGCCCGTAGTGATCAACGCCAGTAACCAGCCGAAGATGCCACGTCCCACGATGGGGGCGATGACGCCGCCAATGAGGGGCAGCAGGACAATCAGCACCGGTAGCATGGAGGGTTCAGTTTGCATGACCCTCCTCTGCTTCGGCACGATCGATGGTGGCGATCTCATCTGCTTCGATGGTGCCGTACTCCTCGCGCACTCCGATGATCAAGGCCAGAGCCACCGCCATGGTGCTCAACGAGACAACGATGGCCGTCAGGATCAGTACGTGGGGCAGGGGATTGGTGTAAGCGAGATCGGCCCCTTCCTGGAGGATGGGAGCAGAGCCGCCATCCCTCACCCCGAGGGTGATGTACATGAGGAAGATGCCGGTCTGGAAGAGTCCGAGACCAAGGGTCTTTTTGACCAGATTCTGACGCGCAATCAGGGTGTAAAGGCCGATCATCATGATGATGACGAAGGCGATGCTGTTGAAGGTCGCGAAGAGACTCATGCGGGCTCTCCATTCACCTTGCGCACCATCGTCAGGATCACTGATGCACCCGTCAGTCCGACTCCGGCCTCCACCAGGGTCATGCCGAGAGCTTCGGCGTGGGCGGGGTGGG
>NZJA01000079.1 GCA_002691835.1 Planctomycetota bacterium | reverse complement strand
GGCGGGGCAGGCGGCACTGTCATAAACGATCAGCACCGTGTCATCGAGAGTTCCTGCAGAACCGCAGGTCTCGATGGTGGCATCTCCAGTTTCAGTGGCCGTGTAAAGGAACCACATGTCGGTCCCCATGTTGGAGTCACAGTCACTCGGACCATCAACAGCAGAGGTGCTGTTGTCGAAGGCGGTGGAACCGGCACCAATGGAAATGGCCTCGGCACAGGTGTCACCTGTCGGAGGAGGTGGGGGACCAGTGACCGAGAGGTCGGAGTTACCGAGGGCACCATTCCAACCACCCACCTGGATGAGGTAGGTGTTTCCACCGACGACCGGAATCGTCACCGTGGAGTTGAAGTTGGGGGTGGTGCAGCCGTCGTCATCAGAGGCAAGGCATGCATCTCCAGCAACAGGGCATGCAGCACCGTCGTAAACGATCAGTACTGTGTCATCGAGGGCCCCTGCAGAACCGCAGGTCTCGAAGGTGGCATCACCGTCGTCAAGAGCGGTGTACGAAAACCACAAATCGGCGGCCATGTTGCTGTCACAGTCATTCGGACCGTCAGCAACAGAAACGGTGTTGTCGAAGGGAGTAATCCCGTCGGTAACTACGGTCGCCTCAGCGCAGGTATCACCCTGAGCATGAACCGGACCGCCGATCCAGAGAAGTGCAGCGACAAAAGCTGCAAGCCAAATACATCGAGAAGCATTCATAAGGAAGCCTTTCTCCTTTATTCAATGATCAGTTGACCGAAGCTGAAAAGCGCAACGGAAACCGACTCACACCTCACAAAAAATCAAAAAAATCATTCAAAATTATTTCGACTACTTTTGGAGTTTCTCTAGAAATACGTACCGATAAAGCGGCAACGGATAACCTTGGAAAACTCTTCGAGTTGTCGATTAAAAGCCCATGTTGAGGATCAGGAGATAACCCTTACGATCCTCAGAATCCAATAGATCGATATTATTGGACTATTGAACCGCATGCAACCTAGAGAATTTGTGATCCGAATTCGGGAAAAATTACCTGCAATTAAGTAGGTTTTCAGATCAGGGAGCAGTTGCACTTCAGAGTCCAATTGACCGGAATCGGACGGAATTGTAAGAATGTAGCGAAGTGTGGCTAAATATGGCCGATGGCGAGTGGGGAGAATTCTCCCTGGGGCTCAGAAGTGAAACCTTATGGTTGAGCGATTTGGATTCGGCTCCCGGCAGGAATATCGGCAAATTCGGACACCGTTCCATCTGGCCAGAGGATTTTGACCTCACTCAGTTGGATTTCTGATCCCAGGCCTACATGGAGAAATGGCGAATTGGAAACGCAGTAAGAGTAGTGCCGGCTGGCCAGACGGTGAATTTTTTGATCACCGATCTTTGCCTCGAGTAATGCTCCTTCTGCGTCTCTTCCTCGGCGATCCAGTAATCGAATGGAAACGGAGGAGCCGGGAGAAGAACAGTCATTGATGAGAAGTTTTGCGGGGCCACCACAGTTGAAAACAAGAATGTCGACATCGCCATCGCTGTCAACATCTCCAAATGCGGCACCTCGTCCGGTGAAGGGAATTTCTTGGTTCCAGCCACCCTTGGGAAACACTTCCTTGAATTGGTAGTTGGGCTGACCCCTAAAGAGTTGATCGGGCTCGGCATAGGGATCAGAACCATCGTCTCTATTCTCGTAGCGAATGACACCGCCATTGGCAACATAGAGATCGAGGATTCCGTCATTGTCAAAATCAAAATAACCCATCCCGAATCCGGTAGCGTCACGGCTCGCTCTGGCGAGACCAGTTGTGACAGTTGCATCGGTGAAGATTCCTTCATCGTTGCGATACCAGGTATTGGTCTCATTGCGAATGTGGGTCATGAAAAGGTCGAGGTCTCCATCCACATCAATGTCCGCTGCCTGAACACCCATTCCCGCTTCTGCAACTCCCATCATGTTGACCGCGCAACCCATAGTGACCGCTTCATCTGTGAAGCGAAGACCTTCCCGCTGAATCCATAATTGGTTGGGGGATCCGTCATTGGCGACGTAAATATCAGTGGCTCCATCGAGGTTGAAATCGCCAAAGACCACACCGAGGCCGTTTCCATAGGAAGATCTAAGGCCTGCTGATTCTGAGATATCCTCAAATTTCCCGCCGCCCAGATTTTTAAAAAGTCGATCTGGAGCAGGAGCGTTGTAGTTGTTGGGAGAGCAGTAGTCAGTTCCGAGGCCTGTTCCGCACTTCAGCTCTTTTTTGGTATTCCACTGGATGTACTGGGTGACATAAAGCTCAGGGAGTCCATCCCCATCGAGATCACAAAATCCGGCGGATGCTGAGAATCCATCCCGACTCAGATCTGGATTGTCTTCAGCAATTGAAAAAGTACCGTCTCCGTCATTCAGATAAAGAACGTCAGGACCTCTATTGCTGACGAAAAGGTCGATGTCGCCGTCACCATCTACATCCGCGCAGCTGGCTCCCATCCCGTACTCACGGTCTCCGACTCCTGCAACTGAGGTGACGTCAGTGAAAGTCAGGTTTCCGTCATTGCGAAAGAGTTGATTACCAGGGGCAGTGCTGCGATCTCCTCCACAATCTCCACCGGCTTGAACACAGTAGATGTCGAGATCGCCATCCTTGTCGTAATCAAAGAACGCTCCACCGCCAGTCACAGTTTCAGGGATCCAGTAGCGACGCTCGTCCCCGAGCGAATGTTGGAAGTCAAATCCTGAAGTCGATTCCAGAGCTGTGAGCACCGGCGGTCCCGATTTTTCAGAGGGAAGCTCACTCTGAACTGGGCCTGGGTTGTTGGAGGTACAGCCACTGTTGAAAAGTATCATTGAGAAGATCAACAGGCTGGAAAATTTCTGGCTGAATCTGATCATGGTTGACGGCTCCTGGGTTCAAAATTCTTTCGAAGCCTCTGATAAGCCTCTACGACTTTGGGGTGTTCGTTAGAATCTTTAAGCAACTTTTTAATCAGAGCTTCCGCTTCTGCAGGCTTGTTCAGTCGCATCAGCAAGTAGGCTTTGTTGACTTGTGTAGGCAAATACTCGGGTCGAAGGGAAATGGCCATATCCAGATGATAGGTCGCCCGGTCACTTTGCTTTATGGACATTGCCGCTTCGCTGGCAGCTGCATGGCATTCAAAATTATCAGGCTGAAGTCGCAAACTGTTTTCAAATGAAGTCAGTGCCGCAGGGTAATTTTGAGTTCGAATGAGACCCATACCAAGCAGCCGATGACTGGCGGCATTTTCAGGGGCTATTTCTACAGCCTTTCGGGCTGGTCTGATCGCGAGCTCTGGGCGATTCATATCGAGATATAGGACCGCAAGGTTGATGTAAGTCGGAAAGTAGTTGGGATCTGACTTTTGAGCCATTTGCAGTCTTTCAAGTGCTTCGTCAAATCGGCTCATTTTCTGTAATGCTATCGCAAGAGTATTCAGTGCGTCTTTGTTTCCAGGCTCAAGAGAGAGTACGCGATACATTAATTGTTCTGCCCGCGGATTTTGACCGACTTGAATGAGATCCGAGGCGAGATTGATCTGCTTCTGGGGAGTGGCGAAATAGCCAGCCAGTCGGCTCATGCCTTTGTCGGGGAACATGAGAGGTCTTGCTCCCTGCCCTTTACGGAGATCTTCGAAAGCCAGATCGGATTTCCCGAGTGACTGCAAGGCTAGTCCTCGAGCCTGAAATACAGCAGCTTGGCCAGGAGCCTTCTTCATGGCCTCCTCCGCATGGAAGAGGGATTGTTCATTGCGGGAAGTCAAAAGTTCGAGCCTTGAAAGGGCAAGATGAGTGGCGGCTTCTCCGGGTTGAAGCTGCAGACTTCTTTCCAAGAGTTCACGAGCTCCTTGAAAATCTCCATCTTCGAGACGCAGTGATCCAAGTGTGTAGTTGAATCCGGGATCTCCTGGAAATCGGTGCAGTACTGCTTCCAGTCGAGTTCGTTCTGCAGAGGATTTTCCGAGAGCAAGGCGACTTCTGTTGAGATGAATATGCCAAAGTGAATTTCCAGGATCAAGGTCACAAGCATTTTGAAAACTTCGTACTGCGGGCCCCCAAATTTCATTGGCTTCGTACATGAGTCCGAGGGTTCCATGAAGTTCTGCATCACTTGGGGATGATTCGATGGCCTTGATTTGTGGCTTGATCAATTCGGTGACTAGGATGTGAATTTTACTGTCGGGCCTGGCGGGCATTCGAGTCAACTGAGGTTCGCAAGCTGATATAAAAATCAGAACAGTAAGGAAAACCAGCCTTGCCGATCTGATCTGAATGAGAGACCAGGAGGCATTTTTTTTTGAGCTGAAAAATTTCGGCACCTTGTGACCACCATTCCGGGCAATTGCCCGGATTGAATATAACGGATACAGCGATTCAGTTCTTCAATTCTTTAGGACTGTCAAGGCAGGTCGCAACTGGAATTCGTCACAGTGACGGGAGCATCGCCACCAACAAAGATGAAGCTAAGCCCATAAATGGCATCTGCGATATCCACATTAGTGTCGTTATTTAGATCCGAAGATCTGGGGCAACCCAAAGTGACATTTCCTGAGAAGAGGTAGCCAAGGATCGTGATCACGTCGGCGACGTTCACGGCTCCATCGAGATTTGAGTCACCAATGGGCACCAATTCAGTGGTTTCGCCCGTCGCGGAGTCTGATCCAACAAGGTTTTGGATCGTAAGAGTTGGAGTCCACGGCCCCAGCGAGTTTTGGGAAGATGAGATCTCATATCGATGGGAATAGGATTGTCCTGGGATTAATCCATTTTCGATGAGTCCATCACCCCAGTCGATTTGTAGGGTTGCAAAAGGATCATTACCCGGGCTAGAGGAGTCACTGAGAGTGACTTCTGCAAACTCAACTTGAAGGGGGCCCTGTGAAATCTGATCGAAACTGGCTGAAGGGCTCACAATCGGAGACAAGGGAAGGCAAGTCACATTGAGAGTCGTCGAAGACGATTCGTTTGTGCGTTTTCCGACTCGAACATACACAGGAGTACCAGCGCTGATGATCACTGAAGTTTGTGCATCTCCCGGGGAACAACCTGTTGCGCCATCTTCGGCGCATGCCATCGGGATTGAAGTTCCGAGGTCATGGCAGTTTCCTGAATATATTTCGAGCAGGGGATCTTCTCCTGCTTGTGAACAAGTGCTGATTTCCAGAGTACAGTCTGCGATCGGATAGAGCGTGCACCAAAGATCTCCCAGTAATGGTCCACCCTGGGCACAGGCAGAATTGACTGAAGTCCCTGGTGCCAGTGTGTAATCGGTCAACTCAAGATAAGTGGACCCCGGTGCAATTTGAATCGGCTCGCAGGGAATGTTGCCTGTGATCTGCTGGGAGACAGTGAAGGTTGCGAGGCCTTGCTCTCCCGATTCCCAACCGCCTACGCGAATCAGATAGTTATCCCCGGCGGCTACTGGGAAATCCGAGATCTGTGAAAAGTAGGTTTGGCATACTCCGCCGAGACCGTTTACGGAACCCGGAGCATCTCCGTTGCAGGCGAGCTGTTGCAAGTTTAGACAGTCACCACTGTATATCGCAAGATCGGTATCCCAGCCTTCGGTATCACAGGTACTCAAGGTGAGATTTCCATGACTGCGTGGTGAGTAGGTGTACCAGACGTCATCTTGCATATCTCCAGCGACTCCGATGCTACAGCTTGGGTTCCAAGGTTCAGATCCGCTCGAAGCCGAAATGGTATCGAGGATGTGAATTCCCGGATCCAGCTGGATTGCCGCTTGGCAAAGATCATTGGGTGGGGGACCAAGGCAAGCATTACTGGATCTGGGAGTGTCTCCTCCAGCAGCAGGATCCGCAGGTCCGATCGCGAAGAAGGCATCTCTTTGGTCGGGGCAGCGTTCTACCATCCAGGGCATTTCTGTCCCCATGGGGCCGACGGTTCTTGGGCTGTAGATACGAGGCCCTGAAACAGGCTGGTTTTCTTGAGATATGAGTGGGCTATTCAGAAGGGAAACACTGTCGACAATCTGTCCCCAACCGGAGAGATCGATGGTGCCATCATTGTCTGGATCAAGATCTGTCCCAGCTATTACTGCGAGATCACTCACCAAAAGTACAGTGAGATTGGTATCGTCTTCGAATCCTATGGAGTCCTGCGGAACGATGAGGTCAACGACTCCACCCACAAATCCAAGCTCTGCAGTGACGTGGTAATTCAAGGGTGAAATGGATGAACCAGCCAGATCTGTGATGCTTCGAATGATGCCACTGTTTCCTGACGGATCAGAGCCAATGGTTACCAACGACAATCCGGTGAGATCCTGAGGAAGACCCGCAAGTTCAATAAATTTTCGTGGTGCAGATCCGTTCGATCGTGCACGAATTTCAGTGATGTATGGGAGCGGAGGAATCCATTCGAGGAGGAAGTTACCAGAACCAGTGATTCCCGATTGGCTTGATCCAATCCGGATACGATAGTTTTCACCGCCGACAACCGAGACGGCTGACGAGAAAGCGCTACCGCCTGAGCAACCACCGGGATCACAAGAAGCTACGACTGCTTCGAGAGTGCCGCAGGATCCCCGGTAGATTTCAAAATGGCCTTCAAAATCGGTGAGACCGCAAGTCGAGACTCGAAGGGTTCCATCACTGGGGGGGACATATCGATACCAGCGATCGGCCCATAGATTTACCCCTGAACAGGCAGGGTCTGAGGATCCAGAAAATGGATCGTTACTGTCGGTCATTCCGTCTGTTTCAAATGGGTTGAGACCGAGAGTCGCAGGGATCGCTGAATCGCATTCGTCTCCAGATTGACCAGGTCCCTGATCATCGATGATCACAGTCAGGAGTGGTTGCTCCTGCAAGCCGATATCCGCCAAGGTGCGATAATAGATTCCGCATTCTGGGGCGAGTAGCCACGTATCAGAGGTTTCGCCCGCCTGATTGCCACCGGGTCGCAAGACATTTCCAGTTCCGGGGCCACCGCTGTCGGCGACCCAGAAACCTACGACCAACTGCGCGCCGTATGGAATGAGAGCAGGCTGATTGAGGGCGATTCCTTGAATGGTTCCGGCCATCGAATTGGTAACGGTGAATGTTTTTTCATCCAGCAAGACCATCTCTGAATCAGGTTCTCCACCATTTTCATCGATGTAGATCCGTAATGCAGTCGTGAGCCCATTGCCGACGAGGTATTGAGCCTGACCGATACCAATGTTGATGCCGATGACACGGATGCCATCGTTACAGGCGAACTGACTGGTGTCGAAGGATCGAAAGAGTTCATTTTCGGTATGCTCTGGGGTCCATGCGCAGATCTGAACAATTTGTGAGGCATCATTGGAATCATTGTTTTGGGTGAGAACTCCCGGACAGGAGGAGCATTCGGGTGCGGGGTCACACTCCCAGTCAGCGCAATCGACCAAGCCGTCGAGATCGTTGTCGATACTATCCCCACAGTTACCCGCCTCGGTGCAGGCTGGAGTTCCCAGGCAATCGGGATCGAGACAGTCTGCCAGTCCATCTGCATCTTCGTCTCCGATTTGTGTGCAATCTTCCGGAGCTTGACCGGAGTAGTAGATGAAGAGTTCGCCGGGGCCTTCTCCCAGATTGAAACCACCGATTCGTATCAGGTATCGAGTTCCCGCAAGAACAGGGAGGTCCCTGATTTCTGATTGAACAGAATTGCAATCATTACTGTCACCGTTGCAGCTGACTTGCTGCAGATCTTCGCAATCCCCGGTGTAAACCAGCAGATCCGAATCAAAGAAGGTGTTTTCACAGAGAGAGAGATTCAAGGGGCCTGATGAAGGGGCGACAAATTCAAACCAGATATCTTGGTTCGCCTGACCGAGACCTGTTGAGGGACAACCGCCAGAATCCGGGGAAGGAATGGGAATCGAACTCGAAGTCATTCCTGTGGTATCGAATGCGGTCGGGCCAAGAGACGCGGTCAGTGCGGCAAAACAGTCATCCCCGGGAACTGAGTAATCGAGTCGCAGTGTTCCATTGCCTCGGGATCCGTTGAAGCCCCCCAGGCGAACCAGATATTGATTGCCACCGATCACGGCTGTTTTATCAATGCGTGACCCAAATCCTGCTGTAGGACCGCAGGCGTCTCCATCGCAGGCGATTTGGTTCGGCGCACTGCAATCACCCGAGTAAAGGAACAGATCGGTATCAAGGTTGGCTAAGCCACCAGGACATGTCGTCAATGCGACAAAGCCATTATTTGGGGGAGTGAAAGAGTACCAGAGATCGTTATATGCACCGCTGGCATCACAGTTTCCCAGAAGGGAAGTCGGCCCCCCTGTACTTGCCAAAGTATTGTCGAATGAAGTGAATCCCTCTGACAAGGGTATCGCAGAAGAGCATTCATCTCCGATGCACTCAGGGGCACTGAAGCAATCGGGGTCAGCACAGTCGG
>NZJA01000078.1 GCA_002691835.1 Planctomycetota bacterium | reverse complement strand
TAAATTGATATGTTCCAGTTTTATTGGGTTTAAACCATCCTGTATAAATAATTGCATATCTAGAACTACCTGGTCCATTCCATCTTGGTGGGTTCCACTGTTGATAAGGAGTATGGTTACCACCTCTTGGACCTTGGTAACTTAAAACGTCTACTGTTGTATCGACATGAAGTGTAGTACCACCAGAATTAAGATTAACCATATTATCAAATTCTGAATGAGAATTGGCATTACCGGAATAACCAACCCCGGAAGTTTGATTTCCATAGTGAGTCTTAAGTGACCTTAAGTTTACTGTGGTTTGTGCATGTATAAAACCACTAATTAAAATAAAAAAACAAAATATTCTGGTTTTCATATTGTTTATCCATCACAGCTAATACAATCTGCCATTCTAGATCCTAAATCACCTTTGATTACTGAATCAGTTCGTAGGTAATATAAAGTTTTTACACCTAATTTCCAAGCTTCCATATGAACCTGATTAATCCATTTAGGAGAATCATTGGGGTCAAATGATAAGTTTAAAGATTGGGTTTGATCTATATATTTTTGTCTTTCAGCTGCTTGTTTTATTAATTCTAATTGATTTGTTTCTGAGAAGGTTAAAAATACTTCTTTTTCTTCAGCAGATAGTACATTATCTGGTAAACCTAATACTGACCCACCTTCTTGTAGCATTTGATCCCACCATTTAGTTTTATTTTGTCCTTTTTCTTCAAGTAATGCTTCTAATACTTTATTTTTTCTAATAAAAGTACCTTTAGCACCATTAAAAGTATAAACATTAGCAGGTAGGGGTTCAATTCCTGCGCTAATACCACCACAAATGACAGAATTTGATACTGTTGGTGCTACCGCTAATAAGTGAGTATTTCTCATACCAGTTCCTCTACACCATAATGGTTCTCCATATTCAGCTGCTAAATTCATAGACGCTGATTCTGCTTTACTTCTAATTTTATTAAAAATATTTCTAGTATGAACTGTAGATGCTACAGAATTAAATGGTAATCCTTTTTGTTGGAGAAAAGTATGCCATCCCATTACACCTAAACCTAAAGCTCTACCTTTAGCTGCATGTTTATGGGTTCGTTTTAAACTTTCTTTACCATTTGATTTATCAATAAATTCTTGCATTACACCATCTAAAAACCAAATTGCAGTTTCAATACAATCTGTGTCTTTATATTCTTCCCATTTAGCTAAATTAAGAGAAGATAAACAACAAATAAATGAATGTTCTTCATCTGTAAATAATGTAATTTCAGAACAAATATTAGTCATAGAAACATCTAAATTATGCATTCTATAAGCTATAGGATTATTTTTATTTACATTATCCTTGTACATAATGTAAGGTTCACCTGTTTCCATTCTTGATTTTAAAACAGTAGCCCATCTATTCATTGCTTCTGGGTCTCTTGCTTCTAATTTTCTCATAAATGAATCTCCCACAACAACACATTGATGTAAGTTTAAACATTGTCTATTTGGATCACCCTTCGGTCTACGAATTTGCATAAATTCCTCAATATCACCATGCTCAATATCT
This sequence comes from Planctomycetota bacterium, assembly GCA_002691835.1. The sequence goes on along the minus strand of NZJA01000078.1, from coordinate 7,765 downwards.
AAATTAACTGATGCTGCTCCTCTTCTAACATTTCCTTGATTAGTTGCAATAATTGATGAATCATAAATTTTAGCCCAAGGTACTACACCTTCACTCTTACCATTACCTGAAATATATTCTCCACGTTGTCTAATACGAGATAACGAAATACCTACACCACCACCAGATGCTGTTAGCTTCATTAGTTCTGCGTTAGTTAAACCGATTCCACGTATTGAATCTGGTGTATCAATACCAAAACATGATATTGGTAAACCTCTATCAGTTCCCATATTTGATATAACAGGAGATGCTAATCCAATCCAACCATTCCAAATATATTTAAAGAATTTATTTGCTAATTCTGGTTTTTTTAGTCTAGCTGCTGAAGCATTTGCTACTCTTTTATATGCTGTTCTTACAGTTTCTCCAGGTAGTAAATAACCTTTTGAAATTGTTGCTAAAGAAATTTCATCCATCCACATTGGGTATTGCTTTCCAGCTTCCCAATTACTATAATCTACTTGTAAGTTATTATCCATATTAAAATATTGATGCGGCATCCCAATTTTGAACACCTTTACTATAATTTGTTACTCTATTTGCAAAGAAATCTGTATGTTGTTTTCCACCTGATAAATTATCAAACCAACTCATTCTTTGTACTGCTTCTTTATCTATTCCATTTACAATTGGTCCATATCCTAAATCACTCATTTTAGTATTTACTCTATGTTTAATAAATGAAATTAAATCATATTTAGGACAACCCTGCAAATCTCCCATTTCATATACTTTATCAATAAAATCTAATTCTAGTTTTAAAGATAGCTTAGCTGCTTCTTCAATATCAGCTTGTAATTCTGGTGTATTGAATTCTGGGTGTTCTTGCATTAGTGTTCTAAATAACCAACATCCTGCTTCAGAATGCAATGATTCATCTCTAATACTCCACTCTACAATTTGCCCTACTCCTTTAAGTTTATTATCTAATTTAAAAGAAAGTAATACTGCAAAAGAAGAAAATAAATTTACACCTTCTGTAAATGCAGAAAAGATTGCTAATGATTTAGCTCTTTCATGCCAGTTAGGAGTACCATCATGAGAATCTCTTACTTGCATTAATGTTTCTATTTTATTCATTGTTGCTTCATCTTCTAAAAATTCAGCAAAATTATCTAATCCTAATTCCTCATTTAACAAAGAATAGGCTTCTGCGTGAATAGTTTCAAAAGCACCAAATGTAACAGCCATTTTAATTACTTCTGGTTTTCTAAACCATTTAGTAACTAGTGTTGACCAGTAATCATTTACTACAGTTTCAGTTTGAGCAAATCCTTTTAATATAGTTCCTATAATATTCTTTTCAGAATCAGTAAGGTTTTGTTTCCAATCATTAACATCAGACATCATGGGTACTTCTGTATGTAACCAATGTGCTTGTTGTTGTTTTAACCAATAATCTGATGCCTCTTGATATTCAAAGGGTTTGTAAACGATACGTTCTTGTAATAATGATGTTTTTGCCATTTTAAAATTGTTTTAATTGTTTATTTACTTAGTTCAAAGAAACCTGGGTCATATAACTCACGAAGTTTCTGTTTGTCAAATTTGTCTGTGTCAGTATCAAACTTATTTGACTTAGTAGCAGGAGTGAAATTTTCTTCTTCGTCTAGATCCGTATTATAGTTATGTACTTCAAAGTGGCCTGTAGAAGTATCTGCTTTAACAGCAAATGTTAGACCATCAGTTCCATATCTGTTTTTCATAATGTGAAATCTACCAGTTCCTTTTACTTTATCTTCTTTTTTCCTTGAAAGAGACATACAAAAGTCAGTGATCATCAGCTTATCATAAGACCCAGCTGCTTTATCTCCTTCTATAATGTCATCATTCGAACCAGCTCTATTTACTTGAGATACTGACCAAATAGGTATGTTCAATTCTCGAGCTAGGCCTTTTGTGCTGCCATAAATATCATCAATTTCGTCCTTACGCTCCCTATTTTTACGTCCTGATGAAAGGAGGTCAACATAATCAATAATTACTAAATCAGCTTTAACTCCCATACTTTCTACTTTCTTAATATGTGATTCAACTGTTGACATAGTCGCACGACCTGTGGGGAATTCTTTAATTATTAACCTACCTGGTAATTGAGGTATGATCTCTTCTGCCTTAGGCCTAAGTAGGTGAGTTTTATTAACTGGTATATTAGTAAAAAAGGCGTCATATCTTTTTCCAACATAATCTTCACCTAACTCTAAAGTATAGTGAATTACATTAAATCCTAATCTAACAGCTTCACCTCCAATAGCTACTAATGACCAAGATTTACCACCTCCTGGATTACCAAATATGAGACCAAAATCTCCATTTCCCAATCCACCTTGTAGTAAATTATTGATCTTTTCCCAAGGTGTAGGTACAGTTGTCCTCGAATTTTCTCTATACCTTTCTTCAATATCTTTAACATATTCATGTCCTACGTTTTTATCTTGTCCCGCTCTTAAAGCTCCATCAACAATATATCTAATACCATCAAAGTCGCCTGCTTTCAATAAGTCCACAGACGACATTAAGGCCTTCTTCAATTGTTGGTTTCTACAAAAATTAGTAAATTCTTCTTGTACATATTTTAAATCTTCATCAGATGATACATAAGCCTGTTTTAATTGTTCTTTAATTGATACTTGTAAAACATCATTATCAACTTTTTTTAACTCTACTTTTAAAACATCTAATGAAGGTGTTGTATGGTATTTATCGTAATATTTTAATATTTCTTTTACAGCCCACTTATGTGCACTATTTTCAAAAAATTCTTCACTGATAATATCATGGATATTAACTAATAATTCTTTATGGGTAAGCAATGCTGATATTGCTTTGATTTGGAAATCAGGACCATATTGATTCAGTGTTTGTAATGTCATAACCTATATTATAGTTTTTATTGTTTATAAATGGGGAATTGTGAAAAAATATCTTTTAACCATGTATCTAGATTTCTAATCATTCCCCCTAATTTGTCTTCATTATAAAATGAAACAAACATTTCAGCATTAAATTCAGGTAATTCCTCAACTATTAGATCATCAATATGTTCCTTTCCTTTATCATCAATCATTGGAATACTTAAATCCATAACTTTATAATTAGTTTCAATCCGTTTTTGATCTTGGATTATGCGTGAATATACGACATGATCCTTAAATTTCCTAGCACAAATGTCAAAAATGTCATCTAATGTTAAGTCATGTGTTTTTAATTCAGGAAACTTTTTAAATATACCTTTAGCACCTAATCCTTTTATACCTGGAATATTATCTGATTTATCCCCTAATAATACTTTATGTAATAAGAAATTCGATGGTAATAAACCTACTTTTTCTTCTACAACTTTTGGAGTATAATATTCTTTCTCCATTGGTCTATATACAATAATTTTATCAGTAACTAATTGTAAGAAATCTTTATCTGAAGATACTATAAAACAAGTTGAATTATGTTTTTCTACTAGTTTTTCAGCTAACACGGCTATAATATCATCAGCTTCTACTTTATCCAATATAGTGGTTTTAACAGGTAATAGCTTTAAATACTGGATTATACGCACTATTTGGTCAATTTTTGAGTCATGTTCTTCCTCTAAATTGTCAAATGCTTCCCAATTAGTAATTCGTTGTAAATTTCTTGTACTTTTGTATTCGGAGAGCAGGTTCTTACGATTTACTGTTGAACCTGCTCCGTCGAATACTACATAAACAGATGTTGGATTTGTTTGTCTAATCATGGCGCCTAAAGAACGAAAGAACCCTCCTAACCCTCCAATATGAACCCCATCAGGATTTACCATATTCATCATTGCAAAGTTTCTAAAAAATAGATTTAATCCATCTAAAATTAATACTTTATCATGTCTTTTTGGAGTAGTTTCTTCCCCTTGCTCCTGAACTTCGTCCAGCAACTTAAATAAATCTTTATGCTTCATGTTTTCTTTTTAAATGTCCTGAGAATCAAATAATACTGGTGTATGATCTTCTTCGTCTTCTTGGATTGTGAATGTTCCTCCTCCTAAGATTTTAGACCATTCATCAGCATGTTCTTTTTTATATGCATTTTTATCCTTGTCAGTATCAGTAATAAAACCGTGGTTTGTCATAACAATTTTACCTCTTGATTGCATACCATTAACGTGGTTTTTATCAATTTGTAAATTTGTTCTTTTACCCCATTCTACTTGCTTACCACCTTTAATTGCTTTAATTTTAGATGTTCCTGCATTTGATACATTACCAAAAGTAGCTACGAAAGTTGCATCATACCACATTGCCATTCCACCTTTGTTCATCATTTTAGGTTGACCCATAGGTGATTCTGCTTTAGCAGTCCATACTTTATTAATAGCACAAAGTGTATTAGTATATGGTGATGATTCTTTACGTGACATTACAATACTTTGATTAACTGTATTACCAAATTGTGTTGACATTGCTCCTGCATTCCATTCATTGTTGTTTTTCAGTTTTTCAACTGACATTGCACAAGGAATAGATCCAATTGAATCCCAGAAGAACGCTAAATCATAAGGTAAATTACCTTTTTTCTGTTCATTCTGTAGATCCATAATAAATGCTGCTACGTCTTCAATTGTATGTAATGTTTCTCTATCAACATAAATGAAATTACCTTCATAATCTACAACATTATCTTCCTCATCTTTGATTAGTTTTACTTCTAATCCCATTTGAGCGGCATGTTCCCAATTCCATTTCATCTCAGTAATTATAAAAACAGGTAATACACCCATTTTTTGTGCTGATACTGCTGCTTCAAGTAGAGCAGTTGTTTTACCTGTATCAGAATGTCCTCTAAGTAATGAAATATGTCCCATTGGAATACCTGGTACTCCAGATATTTCCTGAAATGCAGGAGATAGTGGTATCCATTGTTGTTCCTTAAATTTGACGTTTTTATCTAAACCCTTAGTGGCTTTAAATTTATTTAAATCAAATTTTGTCTTAATCTCGGCAGACACTGCTGCCGAGAGAGACTTTGATACTTTTCTTGCCATATTTAGAAAGGAAGATCATCTGGTTCGTTACTTTTTTTATCATCAAATAATGTATCAAAAGCATCTGCTTTATTTTTCTTAACATTATCTTTTGTAGTATCTAAACTAAAATTAGACTTAGCTGGTGTTTCAACTGCAGCAGGTGTAACATCACCATCTGTATCATCATTAGTTTCTGGCGCTAACCACTTTTCTAATGCTGACTTCATTTCATCAAAAGTAAATTGTTTAAATTCTTTTGTTGGGTTTGGTTGATCTGAAATCCACTTATCAACTAATTCAGCATCACCACTTAATGGAGTTTCTTTTAATCTAACTCTAACTGATGATTTATTATACTGAGTACCTGTTGATTCTGGTCCTACTGTTTCAATTGTAAGATCTCTACCTGAAACAATATCAGTGTAATCTCCAATTTCATCATCTACAGCTAATGAAAGTAATTCTTCATATATTAGCTTTCCGAATTGCCATAGTCGAACTCCTTTGTCCTCCTCTCCTCTAACAATAACCGGAGCAAAAATTCTAGTTTTTGCATCTAACTTTTTAGCAAGTAGATAATTTTCTTTGCTATATTCTTCTCTAAGTTTACTAGCGAATAAAGCAATCGGGTCTTTTTCACCCCAAGTTTCAGGTGATAACATCACCTTGTTTGTAATACCATAATAGAATTTTAATTCTGTAAATGGGTTATTAGAATTAAATGCACTAGGCACAATTCTAATTTGTTGTTTCCCTACTGTAGGTCTCCAAAATGTAAGAGAATAATCTCTTTTGGCACCACCAGCAGGTGTTTTTTGTTGGAGCGTGTCCAACTTCTGTTTAAGCATTGATAAATCCATAATTTAATAACTTTTTTTAATTATAACTGTTTTAAATGTAACACCAATATACGAAGCCAAATTTGGGGAGCCAAACTATACTTCGATTATTTTGTGTATTTTTGTATTTAATTGATTCAATTCATTGTGTTGGGTAAGTAAAACACAATTTCTATAATGTTGCCAATCTACTTTAAATTTAGTATCAACAACACCATTATTAAGCTTTTTAATTAATTCATTTAAAGCATTAATAGTGTATAAGGTATTAGACTCCTTTTTTCTATGTACTAGAATAGTATTATCTGGAATAGACTGAACATTACCCTGGTCTACGTTGTATGTAACAACATATTCATCACTTCCGACAATCTCTAAAACAAACATCTTATTATAAATAATTACGTATTGGGATGTTATATTCTGGATTAGATCATCTAAGTGCTCTAGCGTGGTAAATGTACAAAACAGCTTGTTATTCAAATCTCCTATATTATTTAATGATGTTTCCACATCATAATTCATCTTATACGTATTTAGGGGTCTATTTAAAGTCGTAATCATAACCTTCTTTTGTTTTTATGTTAAATTTATATTTTTTGAAAACATTTTTTATGTCTCCTATTAATTCTTTTTCTTCTTTATCCCAATCAAACAAAAACGAATCATAAGTATATAATACCAGTTTTGTTTTTTTACCTCTTAATAAACGAAGTACGTCCCACAGTATACGAACGTTCATTGACGTCTCCAAGTTTTGTAACAAATAATTAAATAACTTTTGTGGGTTCATGTTTTCCAACGTATCCTTTTTATAAACAAATTTTGAAACCGGGCACGTTATCTCTCCGTCGCTTTGAAATTTATACCAGAGTTCTTTTACGTATATATCAATTTTCTTAAAAAATTCGATATGTTTATATTGATCAAATACTCCTCCGTATAATTGCTTAAATGTCAGTTCTTTTGATTTACCGTAACTTACTCCATAGAGTTGTTGTAGATGACTGTGAATATCCACAGTGGCAAAATTATAATCGATGAGACGACAAGACAAACTAGGATGATAAGCGCTAATATCAATTTCGTACAAACTATCATTGCTTGGTACAAACGATTTTCTACATCCATTTTCTTTATTAAGTGCTGCATAGTTTACTCCTTTAAATTTGTTTGATGGTCTCGTTGTTGTAGTTTTAAGGTTGTATTGAGTGTAAACTTTGGGTCTACTCTCATCATAAAAGTGTTTTTTGAATTGTTCGGGATGTATTTGTATTCCCATCCTTTCGATGGCGTTGAACACCACGGATACTCTATGGTTAAAAAATTCGTCATAATCTGTTTTTTTATGGTTAATATTATCTTTTAAATCATTGTATATTTGCTCACACATTTCATAGTGTTTAACAACTGGAATAAAAGTATTAACACTTGGGTTATCTTTATGTTTATAATTTAGTACCTCATGTGCTTTTGTATATGGTCGTATATACGTAGTAGGAGGCACATTTATGTCGTAAAGAGCTTTGCTTGGAAAATAATGTAACATCTCTTTTTTATCGCGACAAAACAAAATATCAAACTTATCTATTAATTCGTCTATACGCGTATTTAACGCATTTATAGTTTCACTATGTGAAACGCATAACATATAGCCTTTACTTGCATTAAGTGGTCTAATATACACCAAACTAATGCTATTTAATGTGGGGTGTACATAGTCACTATAAGGAATTACCTCAATAAATGCCTGTTTGTAACCACTATTAATTAAAAATTCTATTTGATCTTCTTCTTCTACTAACCAGTACATATAACCATATTCAGGACATGAATATACGAATTATTTTGTTAGTAACCACTTATTTTTGGGGAAGTAGTTGGTTGT
>NZJA01000077.1 GCA_002691835.1 Planctomycetota bacterium | reverse complement strand
AGACGTGCCAGACCAGCTAAACAGCACAGCTGAGCTAGATGCCATTCGCATGGGCCCTCAGAGCCCCAGAGGTTCATCCTCCCAATTCGCTTTGTGTAAACTTCCCAGGCTATGATCATACAGATCCACTTTAGGCGTGCCTCCCAGCTGGCCCACCGCCTTGACCAGCGCCGCAGCGTACAGCTTCTTCTTGAAGTCCAGCGCCGGGAACAGCCGCAGACCTATTCCCGGAAGCCAGCTCATATTGTCGGCACAAAGGATTTGATGGAGATCCGCCTCCAGAGCCCGGTGAACCATGGATCATATTCTAGAATCTCGCCAACAAAGTGCCGGAGACCTTTGACGCAAGCTTGGGGAGACTGCACCATCGATTTCCAAACGGATGCTTTAAAGACTTGAAAAACTGGTCTGAAGAAAGCGGGAGGAATGATTCCCCTGAGAAATCGAATCACAGCAACGCCGCCGCCCGGCTTCGGGGAAACCGGTGCCTGAAGATCCGGATCAATCAGGAAAAAAAAGAGACCCAACCCAGAAGGGGGAAATTAGGGGAATGTTCCGGGCCGGGTCTTCAGGAACGAATGAAAACGTCGTGTCGGGACAGAAACATGACTCGCCAGCCACACCCAAGCGGTGCGCGGCGGTCACATTTGAACAGGGATCCCCAGATCCCACAGGTACGAACATCCACTCATTGGACTCAACGAGTCAGCAAAACGAGATAAAAGATGACGAACTGTTTGTCCTGACGCGAAACTGACCAGAAGAGTTCGCAAGTACCGGGAACTTTGACCCATCCGGATTACCCACGAATTCACTTCGAGTCTGTTTCTCGACTCCCGACGATTGTCTACAGGTTCTCCACGATATTCCAGTGCTTTTTTAGACTTTCTCAGTGAACACGCTGATGGATTGCCCCGCACTCGACAGGGGCCTATCCTGCCACCCATAGCCATTGAGGGCCCCAAAATGCCATTTTATCCCATTCAGGGCCCAAAACCGTCAGGAGTTAGACTTTGCTGATCTCATCAGAAATTCAGGATTCTCTGCAGAAATCTTCATGGATTCGTCAGATGTTTGAAGAGGGAAACCGTCTCAAGGCTGAGTTCGGAGAAGAAGCAGTCTTTGATTTCTCCCTTGGCAATCCTCATCTTCCTCCCCCCTCAGGGTTTGTGGACCGCCTGCGTGAAATCACCAACGGTCCCCAGGACACGATTCACCGCTACATGCCAAATGCGGGTTGGCCCGATGTCCGTGAGAAGATCGCACAGGATCTCCAGCAGCGTGACGGCATGGATTGGCAAGGGAGCGACGTCATCATGACCGTCGGTGCCGGGGGAGCTCTCAATATCTTCCTCAAGGCGATTCTCAATCCTGGAGATGAGGTCATCGTCCTCAGCCCCTACTTTGTGGAATACGTCTTCTACATCCGTAATCACGGTGGAGAGATCGTCGAATGTTCGACGACCGAGGATTTTGCTCCTGATCCGCAGGCCCTGCTCGACTGTGTCACCGACCGAACACGAGCCGTCATCATCAATAGCCCCAACAACCCGACTGGCAGAGTTTATACCGCTGAAGAAGTGGAAGTCTTTGCTCGTGCTCTTGAGGAAGCTTCTCAGCTTCATGGGCGTCCGATACTCCTCGTGACCGACGAACCCTACAAAAAAGTGACCTACGACGGCGTGACCTGTCCGGAGATCCAAGCACACTATTCTCATACTGTGGTCATCACCTCGCACTCCAAAGACCTCGGACTCGCCGGCGATCGTATCGGCTATATGGCGGTCTCCCCCAAAATCCCCGAGAGACAAGAATTGGTGGCTGGGGCGACTTTCGCCAACAGAACCCTCGGGTTCGTCAACGCTCCCAGCCTCTTGCAGCTCGCCGTGGCTGACTGCCAGGACCTTGCGGTCGACACGACCGAATATGAGGAAAACCGTCGATTGCTCATGGATCACTTCGAAGCCATCGGACTTGAATTTGTCCGCCCCGATGGAGCTTTTTTCCTGTTTCCGAAGTCATTAGGTATGGATGACGTGGCCTTTGTCCGCGAAGCCCTCAAAGAGAAAATCCTTGTGGTGCCCGGGAGCGGGTTTGGTCGTCAAGGTCACTTCCGTCTCTCCTATGCCGTCCCGAAAAAACAGGTGGAGGACTCCCTCCCGGCCTGGGAAAGACTGATTCAGCGATTGGGGACTCCACAATCCGGAGGAGAGGCCACACAACGATGAGCTTGCATTGGTTCCCGCAAAATGACCATGGCGATGAAGATCTCAAAGAAACTCTGCAACAACTCCTTTCCCAACCACCCGGTTTTATCGGCGACCTTCCCGGCCAAGACGAACTCGCCCACATCGAAGCTGTCGCGGAAACCATTCCCGAGGATCATGAAATCCTGCTTTTAGGTATCGGCGGTTCTTCTCTGGGAGCACTGGCACTCGTGGACGCGCTGTGTCCAGACCGTGCGGACAGACTCACGGTTCTCGATAATATTGACCCGGATACCCTAGCCAGAACTCTGGAGACTCTCGATCTCGAAACGACGACAGTCCTCGTCATCTCTAAATCGGGCGGGACAGCAGAAACCACTGCACAGTTGCTATGGATCATCGATGCCCTGAAGAGAGACGGACTCGATCCGGATCAACAGATCATCGCCATCACTGACCCCAAAAAAGGTCCCTTGAGGCAACTTTCTGAAGATCGGGGCTGGAGAACTTTGCCGGTCCCTCCTTCTGTTGGGGGCCGCTACTCGGTTCTGACAGCAGTCGGTTTACTTCCGGCCTTACTGACCGGTGTGGATATTCGGAAACTGGTTTCCGGTGCTGGAAAAATCCTGGCAGAACTGAAGACTGCAGAAGCGGGTCACGGCTTAATCCGCTGGCTCAGTGGCTGGCGACAACACCATGAGTGCTGCCCGACGCTCGTTCATTTCGCCTATCGAGACCGCATGGTCACCCTCGGCGACTGGTTTGCACAGCTTTGGGCAGAGAGTCTCGGAAAACGCCATGATCTTGAGGGAAATGAAGTCTATCGAGGCTCCACACCTCTCGTCGCTCGCGGTGTTACAGATCAACACTCGATGGTCCAGCTCTTCGTCGAGGGTCCCAACGATAAACAATTCCTGATTCTCGATGCAAATCTGCCTTCAACTCTGGGATCGCTTTCCCATGATTCCGCACAGCTTCATGAAGATCTTCATTACCTTGCAGGAAAATCTCTCGAAGATCTGAGGGTCGCTGAACGAGACGGAACCGTCGCAGCGTTACAGTCTGCTGGCCGGTCCGTTTCGGTCATCCAATTTGATGCCCTCGATGAACCCCACTTGGGGGCATGGGTGATGCTGATGGAGATTGCGACCGTTATCGCAGCCGATCATCTGAAAGTAGATCCCTTCGATCAACCTGGGGTTGAAGGAGGAAAAGCGGTCGCCTTTTCACGGATGGGCAAACCCGGCTGGAAATCACAGGGAGAAGCGATCGAATCCGGAGCCACGGAACTCCGTCCGGCACCTGTGATCGAAGTCGAATAGACGGCAAATTCCCACTGAGTGTGAGTCATGCCTGGAGAGCATCACTCCTTGATCGGCTCTTCGTCACTCCTTTATCGCCCGATGTCGACGATCTTCGTCCTGCGCAGTCGAGCCTGCCATTCTCCGGACTGAATCACTCCCTTATCGATCAGCAGCTCCACCAGAGCCTTCTGGGTTCTGCGTACTTCATCCAGATCAGAGTTCGTTGAATCCACAGGGCTTTCAGACCGAGACTCCACTCTCCGGGCACGGGTCGAGCGAACGACAGCGGAATCGGCAGGGGCTGAGTCTTCCGTTTTCACGGGCAGGGCTTCAACAGAAAAGAAGTCCATCGGTAACTTAAATCGCTCTGCAATTCTGCGAACCAAAGCGTCGCTGACCAGAGATTGGCCATCGAGAACATCCTGAATCGTTCCGGGCAGAACGCCAATTCCTTTGGCCAAGCCGGGAACGGTTTCGTGATGGGTATCAATCAGGAAACGAATCTTGCGAACAGCGGTCGTCTGATCCACTGAAAAGTCGCGTTCCTCGGTATTTCGTGCCATGGGTCTCCGATCATGAGTAGGGATTCTCCCCATCCATTGATCGACGAAAGAGACACAAAACTTCAGCCTTTTTCAAAAATTCAGCGGGCTAACAACAACAACGCATTGAGGAAGACTTCTGAGGTTTGGCGCCAGAAGGAACGAAACAGGGGATCCCCGGCAAACAGCACGACTTGACCCCTGCCACTTCTTTCAGTGGCAAGCCAGACCCCTCCAGCCAATCTCCGCTGATTTTGTTCGGAAATAAATCCGCTGACGACGGGCGAATTCTCGGGAAGAACTGCCACATCCTGGCCATCTCCCTGAACCTTAAAGATCCGGGTACTGGATATGAAACCGTGAATTCTTGAGGGAAGACCAAACCCAAGAGGGTGCTCTGGATCCATATCAAGAGCGACAATGTTTCCGGGTACCTGTTCTTTGCGCTGTTCTTCACGAATCTCAGTTCGAGTTTTTGGACGCGGATCTTCTTCTTTGCTCGATTCCTGATTTTCGAGGAGTTCTCTGGAGACCAAACCATTCTTTCCGGCGACCCGGATGGCAGAACTTCCCAATGCGATACACACACCGCCCCCACGGATCCAGTCACGAACCACGTCTCGAGTTCCTTCACCAATGGCTGAAGAGCTCATCCCTGAAGGCAAAACCAAGACGTCGAAGTCGTCGAGACCCCGACGGAGACCTGAAGCAGAGATGGCCGTGAACGGGATGCGCAAATCCTGTTCGAGAAAACTCCACACCGCACCATATGCATAACTGCTGACAGAGTCTGGACCCAGCACAGCGATCCTTGCGTGGGCCAATGTCGGGAATCGGTCCGATCCCAGATCGGGACCCACCTCGGTCCAACCGCTATCCGTTCCGCGGAAAAAGGTCCCGGTCGATTCAGCGACTTCCTGAACAATCTGCTGTGTTTGCTCATCTTTGACACGAACTACCAGGGTTCCTGCCGGATAGGCGTGTCCCTGAATCTCGATCGCATCGGTCACAAGGTCGACAGATTGCCCTCGATCCTGCAACTGGCGCAGGGCCCTTGCCGAAGGGATTCCGGTCCATCGATGAAGATAGGCCAGAGTACCACTTCCCTCGACTCTCCCCTTTGTTTCTGTATTGACCGAATAAGGGATCAGGAGACCATTGATGGGATCCTTGGCGACAAGGGTTTCGACTCCAAATGCCAAGGGAAGAGACCATGCCGAAACATCGTAAAAGTAGGCCTCCCCCACTTCTGCTTCCCGCTCTAAAAGAGTTTTAGCAAGTCTTCCCTGAGCCTGATCCATCGGCACAACGATGGTCCCGGGTGGAAGTTTGCGAACCCCCAGTGGCTGATCAAAATGGTCATAGAGACCTTCAGTGACCACTTCATCCATCGTCACAACCATCTGGATTCCCTGACGAGCCAGAAGATCAACCAACGCCATTCTTCGGTGATCATCTTCCGCCGGGGGCATGATGAACTGAGAAACATCTCCGCTGCGTCCGGCAAAGATGGTCTGCTCGCGGAAACTGAAAAACTCCCTCTGCAGTTGATCTCGATGATCCGAAGCACACTCCACCGTCGCAAGACCAGCAACATGCTGATGATGTAATCGATCGACCAGTGTCAGTATTTCGCCATTCGATTTCCGGTACGTCAATCCGGCACGTCCTCCACCAGCCTGCTCATAGGTCATCCCGATCGCCCCATTCAGGGTTGGCCAGGAGTCTCCGTATGCGGGATAGAAAAGGTCGAACTGTTCTCCGGTGTAGTACTTCCAACCGAAGCGATCAAACGCTCTGGCATTGCTTTTACCAAAGGTCTCTGACCGCGAAATTCGATCCGCAGGAATATTCGCATTGAAAGGCTCTTCTGGCGGAAAGAAGAAATAGGTCGAGCTGGGAGACATCTCATGAAAATCAACATGGACCAAGGGTTGCCAACGGAGGTACTCGACGATGCGTTGACGGGTTTCAGGCTGACTCTGCCAGGCCCAATCTCGATTGAGATCAAAGTAGTAGTGATTTGTTCTGCCTGAGGGTGATGGCGGAGAGTGCTCACGAGCCAGTGGATCGGGATCGGCAGGATGAGCCCGGACGGAATTGTACCACTGGAGGTAACGTTCCCTTCCGTCAGGATTCAGTAAAGGATCCGCGATGATCAGCGTGTTTCGACGAATCGAATCCCAACGATCTCCTGCCCCATCGATCAGTTGATGCATCGTTGCCAATGCCGCTTCAGTTGCCGAAGACTCATCTCCATGCACGTTATAGGAGAGCCAAACTACTGCGGGGAGATCTTTCAAGACTGCCGACAGATCACCGTTTTTTTGGCGCTGTAACTGAACGGGATCAGCCAACAGCATTTGCGATTGACGAATCTCATCCCAGCGTGCCAAGTTTTCCTCCGAGGAAATCAGCATCAGGACAAGATCCCGCCCTTCGGCAGATTTCCCATACTTCTGCAAAATTGCTCTTGGAGATTTCTCCGCCAGCATATTGCAGTAATCCATGACATCTCTGTGGGGAGTGAATCGTTGCCCCAGTGGGATTTCAAAGAATTCCCCTGCAGTCGGGACATTTCCTTCAAAGTCATCATCGTCCTGATACTGAAAGTGATCTCCGGTCTTATCAGGTAGCGAGGCCGCCCCTGACAAGGATTTCACAGATGAAACAGAAATGATGAGAACAGAGATCATGAATAGGTAGATGATCTTAGAATTCATGTCGACAACTCCTTCAACGTGCTGGATCCTCATTTAAGTGAGAATGCCTTAGCTCCAGAGGAATATGACCATGGTTTCCCCTGCGAGGGAAGCAACGATCAACAGGAAACGGGGACTCCATTACCTCTAGTCGCTCTATCATTCAGCCGCTTCTACAGCTGGCGATTCCCATCATTCTCACGCAGGTGGGACAAATGCTGATGGGGCTCGTCGATGTCTGGATGATCAGCCGCTTGGGAACCACCCCTCTGGCGCAAACTGCTCTGGGAGATCTTTGGTCCTTTGGCACCATGATTTTATTCTTCGGTCTCATCCAGGGGGCTGATCCTCTCTTCACTCAGGCTCACGGTGCCAAAGATTCGAAGACTCTCGGGAGAACCTTGCAAAGAGGAGTTCTCCTTTGCCTGATCCTGTGCCCAGCTCTCTATTTCTGCTGGACTCAAACCGATGCCGCACTTCGCTGGCTCGGACAGAATCCAGACCTGACTGGAAAAGCCGCAGATTATGTTGAAGCGCAAATCTTCAGTATTCCGGCATTGCTCGCTTTTGCTCTGATGCGCCAATATCTGCAGGGTCGTGGAGTACTGAAACCCATCGTGATCACGATCCTGATCGCCAACATTGCGAACGTCGTCTTCAATGAAATTTTAATCTTTGGTGGTTGGGGCATCCCCCCTCTCGGAATCGAGGGCGCAGGCTATGCCACCGGTGCCAGCCGTATCGTCATGTTCTTGCTGCTCGCAGGCATGATGATCCGTGGTCGGCATCTCGACGGTGGCTGGACCCCTTGGACAAAGAGGTCTTTTGCTCCAGCAGGACTCTGGAGGCTGTTCCGTTTCGGATTCCCAGTCATGATCCACTTCGGTGTCGAAGTCTGGACTTTTCAAGCAGCCACGCTGATGGCTGGAAAACTCGGAGAAGAAGCTTTAGCGGCACACGTTGTCGTTCTCAAAATCATCAGCTTCACTTTTATGTTTCCATGGGGACTGAGTGCTGCATCGACGACACGAGTCGGAAACCTCTTGGGAGAAGGAAATATCGACGAGGCTCGGCGCACCTCGAATTGGTCTCTATGGTTGACCACGGGGATCATGGCCTTCATCGGTAGCTGTGTGTTTGTTCTGGGACCCGTGATTCCTTCAATCTTTACTCGTGATTCTGAAGTCCTCGCTCTGGCCACGGGGCTGCTACCCATCGCCGCAGGGTTTCAGATCTTTGACGGTATTCAGGCCGTCTCCGCAGGAATTCTTCGAGGAGCTGGACAGACGATTCCTGCTGCAGTGATGGGATTGATCGGTTTTCCGCTGATCACACTGCCGGTCGGTTACTACCTGACCTTTGAACGCCAATGGGGCCTGCCTGGAATATGGTGGGCATTCATGATCGGCCTGATCATTGCAGCAACTCTGTTAACATCTTGGTTTTGGATCTCTTCTCGAAATTGGAAACCCCTCAAGAGACCGCTGGATTAAAGGGTATCAGAGACGAGAAAACGATAGTGCCCCTCTTTGCACAGGACATGCAGAAATGCACCTGGCTCATCGATCTTCAAATTGACTTCCAGTCCACTTCTTCCGGGTCCGACCTGACCATAGGGATTCAAAGATCGTTGACGAGAAGCATCGTCCAAGTTTTGCAGAGCCACATCGAGTGCTGAAACCATCGTTTGCGCACGGGAAACCTCTTTGGATAGGGAATCCCTCATCTTTTGAGATTCCTCCGTGGAGTCACCCTCCAAAAAACGCAACTGACGTTGCAAATCTCTCAATCGATTGAGCCACTTCAGGTGGCTCGCCACCCTGCGATCACGAGCAGGATCCATCAACACCAACTGGACTTTGCCATTTCCTCTCTTTTCCAAAAGACAGCGCCAACGGCGGGGTGCCATCCTTGGATCTTCGAAGATCCCCAAAAACTGTTGCTCCCCCAGTGTTGAACTTGGCGGAAACGGATGTGTTTCAAGAGTCCAGCGTCCTTCTTTTTGTGAAACCGTCGAAAGCGGAACCCCTTCACAAGTCAGTTGCAGAATTCCCCAACGAAGATCCAGTTGAAGAATCCCGTCTGCGGGATTTTTACTGCCCTCAGGAACAGTGGAAGAAACTGACCAACGGAGAGCCCCCGAAGGACGATCCAGAATGCCTCGAACTGCAGGGATTCGAATTCCTTTGCCGCCGCCGAAAGGAAGAACCACCAGTTGGGGTTCCCGATCACGGAATGATTCGATTTCCACTCGATGGTATCCGGGAGGGATCAGCACACCATTCCACAAAACTGGAAGGTCCTGTTCGATCGAAGCTGTCCCAGGAATCGGCACCTTCCGAGGGTAAGAAAGGTCAGGAAGAGCTGGCATACCTGAAGGTTCAAGATTCAAGATGGCCCGAAATTTCAACGACCCCAACCGGGCCTCTGAGACCTGGGATTGCAAATCCTGAGCGGAAACTTGCTCAGGGGCCAGCAGCATCAGAACCCACAGAAGCTGAGAAATCAGAAAACGGCAGATGGGCATCGTTCCCTTCCCTCTCTGACAAACCCGGTCGATTTCCGGGATGAAAAAAGAGCCGGACAGTGCTTCCGAATCGGAAGTCTCTGTCCGGCCCCTGTGATCTTCAAAAGTCGCAGATGATCTTCAAAAGTCGCAGATGATCTTCAAAAGTCGCAGATGATCTTCAAAAGTCGCAGTCGT
>NZJA01000076.1 GCA_002691835.1 Planctomycetota bacterium | reverse complement strand
TTTGAGCTTTTCCTCACCCTTCACCGGCTCTGAGCACCCTTGACGACCCTCTGTCTGTGCCTGAAGTTGGTTCAGACTCGGGGGAAATCCCCCCAATCCCACAAGCCAGGCTGCTCTGCAGTGCCCCCCAGTGAATCGGGGAAAACTCAGCCCTCTGGCCAAAGAAGTAGCAGGAGGTGTGTTTCATGGCATCCATTCAGGGCCCCGCCCTCTTTCTTGCCCAATACATGGCAGATGAGGCCCCATTTAATGAGTTCGATACCATTCTCGACTGGTGTAGAGATCTCGGATACCTCGGAGTCCAGATCCCGACTTGGGATCCGCGCTGCATCGATCTAAGCCTGGCAGCTGAATCCAAAGAATACTGCGATGAGTGGCGAGGAAATGTCGAATCTCGGGGACTCACCGTTACCGAATTATCCACACACCTTCAAGGTCAGCTTGTCGCTGTGCATCCCGCCTACGATGCAATGTTCGACGGTTTTGCCGACGAGTCGGTCCGCGGAAAGCCCCAAGAGCGAACCGACTGGGCGATTCAACAGGTCAAAAATTGCCTCACTGCTAGTAAAAACCTTGGTCTGACTTCGATGGTGACATTTAGTGGAGCTCTAGCATGGCCGTATGTCTATCCCTGGCCTCAACGCCCAGAAGGCCTTATTGAAGAAGCATTCAAAGAACTCGGCAAACGTTGGATGCCTATTCTCGAACATGCTGAGGAATGCGGAGTCGACTGTTCATTCGAAATTCATCCGGGTGAGGACCTTCATGATGGAGCTTCCTACGAGATGTTCCTTTCTGAGGTCAAGGATCACTCAAGAGCATGCATCAACTACGACCCAAGCCACTTCGAATTGATGGCTCTCGATTACATCGACTTCATCGATATTTATCACGAACGCATCAAATCATTTCATGTCAAAGATGCCGAACTCGTGAGATCAGGAAGAAGCGGAGTTTACGGCGGATACTTGGATTGGAAAGATCGCCCTGGTCGGTTTCGGACCCCGGGAGACGGGGCCATCGATTTTCAGGGAATTTTCACGGCACTCACGCGGCATGGCTTCGACGGCTGGGCTGTAGTGGAGTGGGAATGCCCTTATGAGGATAAATCTGCAGGTGCCGCGAAAGCCGCAGATTTTGTAGCTCAGCATATTCTCGAAGTCACCGAGACCTCTTTCGACGACTTTGCTGGTGGTAGTGACCCCGCATTGAATCGAAAAATCCTCGGTTTGGATAATTAGGAGATCAGATGTCCCAACGTGTCCGAATCGGAATGGTCGGTGGAGGCCAAGGAGCCTTCATCGGTGCAGTCCACAGAATCGCCATGCGAATGGATCACCAATTTGACCTCGTTGCAGGTTGCTTCGGAAGAGCCCCCGAAAACACAAAGGCTACCGGTGCTGAATTAGGGATTGATCCATCACGTTGTTACTCCACATGGGAAGAAATGATCGAACAAGAACTGAGACTTCCCGAACAAGATAGGATTGAAGCCATCAGTATCGTGACTCCCAATCACGTACATCATGGTCCTACGTGCAAGGCTCTTAGATCCGGATTTCACGTGATTTGCGACAAGCCTCTTTGCATCTCCGCAGAAGAAGCCCAAGAGATGAAATCCGCCGTAGAAGAATCGGGAAAGGTCTTTGCACTCACCCACAACTACTCAGCTTCTCCCATGGTTCGAGAAGCCAGAGAACGGGTTCTCAAGGGAGAACTTGGAACAATCCGCAAGGTTTACGTGGAGTATCTTCAAGGTTGGCTCTCTGAAAAACTCGAGGACAGTGGTCAGAAGCAGGCGGATTGGCGCACAGATCCCAAAAGATCTGGACCAGTCGGAGCTTTGGGCGACATCGGAACCCACGCACACCAGCTACTCGAATTCATCACTGGCGACCGGATCGACTCGTTACTGGCGATACTCGATACCTTTGTCGAAGGTCGCGCTCTCGATGACGACGACATGATTTTGTTCAGAATGTCTGGTGGAGCCACCGGAACTCTCTGTTCAAGTCAGATCTGCTTCGGACGAGAAAACGGTTTGAAAATCCGGATTTATGGAACCCGTGGTGCATTGGAATGGGATCAGGAACACCCGAATGATCTTAAAATCACGGGAGAGGATGCTGTCACAAGAAATTTACGAACGGCATCAGCAACTACCGGCGAAGCCTCGGCTAGCCTGACTCGAACACCTGCAGGCCATCCTGAGGGCTACCTTGAAGCCTTCGCAAACATCTATTCGAATTTTGCTTCAGCAGTGCGGAATGAAACCTCAAATCTTGATCAACCATTCCCTGGAATCCTCGACGGAGTCCGCGGAGTTCAATTTATTGGTGCGGCCCTCGAATCGAATGAAACAAAGAGCTGGGTTTCCATGCCTGCGGAGGATCACTGATGTCTGGCAATTACCAGCCCACCCCTGAAGACCGATTTACTTTTGGTTTATGGACAGTTGGCAACCCGGGACGGGACCCTTTTGGATCAGCGGTTCGCCCAAGTCAAGATCCGTGTGATATCGCTCGAAAGCTTGCAGAAATTGGCGCATACGGTGTCAATCTCCACGACAACGATCTCGTACCGTTTGATGCAACAGCAGCGGAGAGAGATCGCATCGTTTCAGATTTCCAGAAAACTTGTCGCGAAAACGGCCTCGCCATACCGATGGCTACGACAAATCTGTTTTCCCATCCGATTTTCAAGGACGGTGCATTTACTGCAAATGATCCGGCAGTCAGGGCTTTCGCACTCCAAAAAACGATGCAAGGCATCGATCTAGGCGCAGAACTTGGCGCCGAAACTTATGTCTTCTGGGGAGGCCGTGAAGGAACCGAAGTAGAGGCCTGTCGTGATCCCCGTAGTGCGATTAAAAGAATTCGTGAGGCCATGAATTTCCTCTGTGAATACGTCAGAGATCAGGGATATGCCCTCAAGTTTGCTCTAGAAGCCAAGCCCAACGAACCTCGGGGAGACATCTATTTCCCTACTACTGGGCACATGCTTCATTTCATCGAAACTCTCGATCATTCGGACATGGTGGGAGTCAATCCCGAGGTCGCCCATGAGACGATGGCTGGGCTTTCGTTTGTTCATGGAGTGGGTCAAGCCATGGAGGCCGACAAACTATTCCACATTGATCTGAACAGTCAGAAAATCGGCCGATATGATCAAGATTTCCGCTTTGGTGCAGAAGATATCAAACAGGCCTTTCTGCTGATCAGATTACTCGAAGGCACCGCTGGGACTCCACGCTGGCAAGGAAGCCGTCACTTCGATGCACATGCATATCGAACGGAAGATCTCGATGGAGTTTGGGAATTTGCACGCGGCTGCATGCGCACTTACAAAATTCTCAAAGAGAAGGCTCAGGCTTTCGATAACGACCCCGAAGTCATCGAACTGATCTCAGAACAGACAAATCCCGAGGTAGATGGATTGCTGGGAGCCTATTCAGCAGATAAAGCATCTCATCTGAAATCACTTCAGTTGGATGTGGAACAGCTTGGAGCAAAAGGCCTTCATTGGGAAAGGCTAGACCAAGTACTCATCGAACATCTTTTGGGAGCACGCTGAATCACAGGAATACATGAAATCAATCCGTCTGGTAAAACACACTCCTGCGACCATTGCCATTCTTGGAGGAGGACCTGCAGGAATCTCATGTGCTCTTTGGTGCAAAAATTTGGGTCATCTTCCGGTTCTACTTGATACAGCTACCCTTCCTGGTGGAACCCCAGCAATGATAGACCGACCCAATCGCTGGATTGCAGGCTCACCGCAAATAACCAGCAACGACCTCGCCCAAAACCTTGCTGATCATTGTTCCCAATCAGATTTGAAGGTCATTCCAGAACTGAAGGGCCTCAATCTGAAAAAATCTTCCCCATGGAAATTCCAAGTAGATTTCCAAACCGACCATCAACACGAAACCCTTAATTGCTCAGCCATCGTTATCGCAACTGGAGTTCGACCACGTGGAATCGAAGCTCTTCCATTCAAACTAAATTCAGAAGTTTCAGAATCGATCGATGAAGACCCTCTAGGCCACCTGACCGGAAAAAATACTCATCAAGGAGAATCCGCTTTAGTCATCGGGGGAGCAGATAACGCTTTTTTCACAACCCTCGACCTCTTGAAATCTGGTGCAAAAGTTACTCTGGCTTGCCGATCCATACCGAAGGCCCAAAGCGCAGTTCAAGCAAGCTTGCAGGAATACATCGACAAAGGCCAACTGACGATTCTCAACAGCTCATGTTCAGCAATTAACACCCACCAAGAAGGGTTAATCGCTGAGCTTCATAACCAAAACGAATCTACAAAAATTCACGTGAATCGGATCTACCTGCGAATCGGATTTGTTCCCCGTTTCGAACTTCTCAGTGAAAGTATATCTCGATTGAATCTACCTCTAGACTCCAAAGGCTATCCACAACATGACCCGGATGGTCGCTGGTCTCGCTCAGGAGTCTACTGTGCTGGAGACCTCCATCAGCAGGGACCTGCTTCAGTCGTCACTGCCTTAGGAAGCGGTGCACGTGTCGCCAAAACAATCGAAGAAGACCTCAGAAAAATAGATCGATGAATTCCGCAAAATGGCATTCACTTATCTTGGATAGTGACTACACAGGGGAAATCCACGCACGACTAGGAGTGGCAGAGTGGCTGGATTGCAAAATCACCCGTATGACCATCGCTGAAGCAGAGGCCATCGTCGGCAACCATCATTCAGTGCCATTTCAGAGGACTCCTGATCTCCTCATTGCGGGAACGGGAGAAGATACTACCGAGCTAGCACTTCAACTCGCAAGAACAGTGGGAAACCCACTCACGGTTTTTCTAGCGTCAATATTACCTGACCAACTAGACCCGCTCATTCTTGATTACGATCTGATCTCAGCCCCCCCTCATCCGCAACTTCGAGGAGAAAATGTTCTTTCTCTTCTAGGAGTTCCCCATCGATTCCGACCAAAAAATCAAATCAACAAACAGGTCGCTAAAACTCCGAAGTTGACTCTACTGTTGGGCGGAAACACCAGATTCTGTGAGGGGTTCACTCCCGCTTACGCCGAAAGATTAGGTATTCGGCTATTAGAACAGGCCCAAATATGGAACGGAAAATTCCGAATCAGCAACAGTCGAAGAACCTCCAAGGAAGCGCTCAGCGTGATACGCAACATTCTTTCCGAAGTGGAAGAGAAGTTCGTTGACTGTGAAAACAAAAATACAAAAAGTTACACCGATCTTCTGGAGCAATCGGATGTAATTTTCTGCACAGGAGACAGTCTTTCAATGTGCTGCGAATCCGCAATCACTGGAAAACCAGTCTTAGTCACTACCGATCCTGAAGCTATGGAAATCTATCATCTCGAGACATTGCAACGATTGATCAGGAACGGTCATGCACTTGAGTTCAATCGGATCTACGACGAAGTACCTAGCCCGACGAAAATTCTAGATCCAACACAATGTGTCGGACAAAAAATTTCTGATTTGCTCAGAAAAAGAAAGCAGCCAACACCATGACGACAAATTTCTCACGCCCCATCACTACCGTGGCAGCACTGATACAAAATACGGCTGGAGAAATCTTGTTTCTTAAATCGCCAAAATGGTCGGGTAAATGGGCCTTACCAGCAGGAAAAGTCGAATTTGGTGAAACATTAATAGAAGCAATGAAACGGGAGGCTCTTGAGGAAACCGGACTCACACTCAACTCGCTCACGAGCCTACTGGTTCAAGAGTTGAGAAGCCCTGAGGACTTCCACACCCCTGCTCACTTTATTTCGCATGCCTTTTTGGCTGACTGCGATACTACGACCGTGATAAGAAATGAGGAGTCCACTGAAAGCGCATGGCAAACACCCAATAGCGCACTGGAACTCGACTTAAATACTCCAACCCGAGAACTGCTTGAGCACCCCTTGGTCATGGGAATCCTACAAAATAGCCCTCCAGAGAATCAGGAGATCTCCAAAGGCAAGGTGATGATCGACAGTCTCGAATTTGAATGCATCATTGGGATATTGCCTGAGGAACGGATCAACACCCAAACGTTGCGGCTGAGCATTACTCTTGAAACATGCTTCAGAAAAGCACGCGAAACAGAAGCTGTCGAAAATACCGTGGATTATTTCAAACTCGCAGAACGAGCGAAGGCAATGATCGTTGCCAATAAATATCAACTGATAGAAACTCTCGTGGAGGACGTCGCCACTGACTGTCTTAAAGATCCAAAGGTGGCTAGCGTGACGATTCGTGCAGAAAAACCTCAAGCCGTACCAGGTGCACGCTGCAGCGCTGTCGAAGTGACAAGAAAAAGGTCTTAATCACTAAAAATCGAACCAGCGCCGGCATTCAAAGATCATCGATTTTCTTTTCCTAGTTGTTGAAGACTTTTCAATAACTCTCCATTAACCGTTTCGACTCCTCTTAATGCAGTAATCCCTCTATTGATTTCATGGAGTGCCTCATCATGCTTTCCGAATTTCAGCAAATACTTGGCCTCAAAGTGAGCATGAATAGCAACGGGGAAGCCACTCTCAATCTCTAACTCGGCAAGAATCTCAGAGTACTTCTTTAAAAACGAAGGAATATCTTTTTCATTATCTGGAAATGCTAAAGAGCTAAAGAAATCCTGAATCAATAGGCGAGTACCTTGATGGGATTCTCCAAAAATTTCCAAGTGCTGAGGAAGTGTATCGGACAGAACTCTCAAAGATTCATGGGGTTGGTCCAGTACTCCTAGAAGGTAACCAATATTTGCTTCGCAGAAGAGAAGATCATTGCGATTAAGATCCAAATTCGCCTGGCCGAACTCATGTGATTTCTGGAAATAACCGAGAGCTTTTTCATTCTCCCCTGCTTTCATCTCCAGAACAGAGCGATTCAACAATACTTTAAAAAGCAGGGGGTGCCCCCCACGGAAATATGATTCAATCCCCAAAATCGCATCGTCGTAATATTTGCGTGCGATTTCGAATTCCCCTAATCGCTTCTTCAGTGCTCCCAAATTATTGAGAGTAACGAGATAATCTAAACTCGATTTCCCAAGAAACTTTTCCTGTTGCAAAAGCACTTTTTCATATAGCGCACCGGCGCTTTCAATATCGCCTTTTGCTAATAAACAGCTCGCTAGGTTTTTCATGCAAACCATCGTCTTTTCGTGATCTAAGCCCAATTCAAGCTTAGAAACCTCAATAATATTGCGTAGAGAGGCTTCGGCCTCGTCTAGATTCCCCTTATCCATTTCAAAACTCGCCACATTATTTAAAAAGCTAATCATTCGTGATTTCGAAACAGAATCGCGATGATTTTCAAAAACCTGACGAGCCTTTAAAAATGACTCTTCGGCAGCTTTCCAATCTCCCATCTCCTTGAGCAATACACCCATATTGGAATGAATAGCGACTTCAAGGTCCGGCGAGGCTACCGGCAACTCAGGAATAAGGTTTAAGCCTTCTTGATACACAACTAATGCTTCTGAATTATGGCCAAGCTTGTGACGAATTGCCCCAAGGAGCATATAAAAACTCGCCAAATCTTTAGTGAGGCAATTTTCAAGACGACTAAACTGGTCGATAAGAATTCGTACTAGTTGCTCTGATTTGTAATACCGACCCAAGTCAAAACACAGTTGAGCTAACTCTTTACGCGATCGCCATGCATCTTCAGAAAGTGGCGTATGTGCATCAAAATTGTCCTGAACTCTACTCTGTAGATCATAAGCAAGCTTCGCTTGGCCACTCCGCCTCAATGACTGGGCGTAAATTCTTACCCAACGGTCAGACAATCCTGGATCGTCTGAAAACTGCTCCAGAGAAGCACTCAAATCGTCAAACAATGTCAGATCGACAACTTCTCTAGCAATCCAATAAAAATCGATCTCATTAAAAAATTCAGCTTTTACTTTTTCTAATTCAGCGGAATTTAGTCCCGAATGCTTCTCATCTAAACTTGGCTGAAAGCTTCTATTTTTGAAATTTCTCCGCAGCATCTCGGCGACTTCTGGAATATGAAAGCTAGTTAATGTTTCAGCATGCGCCCTCAGCAGCCTCTCCACCTGACTTGTTTTGTGAAGAGCAATATCTCTTTCATTCTGAGCTGCCAACTCACTATTCCTAGCTAAGTCTCGTTGACTTATGACAACCGACAAGCTCAAGCTCAAAGTCAAAATCACAAGGCTAGCGATTCCTACCGGCCAACGATTCAATCGAAAGTAAAAACCTATGCGATATAGCAATCTTTGAGGTTTTGCCAACAAAGTTCCGCTTTGATTCGAATCGACATATAGATCAGAAAGTAGTTCTGCAACACTCGAATACCGGTGAAGCGGATCAATAGATAATGCTTTAAGAGTAATCCAGTCGAGTTCACGTGTTAGCGGTTCTTTACAGTAGTGGAGCCCCCGTTTCACAGGATCAGAATTCACTATAGATGGTGAAGAAATCAGGTCTTCATTCAACCGTTTTAATCTTACCGACTCCGGCAGATTGCCGAGCTTCCCGTGCGGAGGGGCCCCCGTCAAACAATAGAAAAGAACACAGCCTAAAGAGTAAACATCGCTACGTACCGAGTCACTCTCTTTTAATCCCATAGCCTGCTCAGGACTCATGTAATCCCAAGTCCCAATAGCGGCTTTTCTAGCTGAAACCGTTGAATATTCACCTAATGGATCATGCAAAGCTTTGGCAAGGCCAAAGTCGATGACCTTAACAGTGATTTCGTCACCCGAATCATCCACCATGATATTTTTTGGCTTCAAATCCCGATGAATGATTCCTTTTGAATGTGCATGCTCAACGCCTGCGACTGCAAGGGTAAATGCCTTAATTCGTTTTTTAAGAGTTGGTCTTTTACTTTCAAGCCACTCTGAGAGCGGTATTCCGCTACAGTATTCCATCGCAATATAAGGCTGGCCATTAATCGTAGATCCTACTGAATAGACCCTTGCAATATTTGGATGATCACATCTGGAAAGTGCTTCTGACTCAGATTCGAATCTAGAAATAATCTGACGACTCGCAAGGCCGATACGAATTACTTTAATCGCGCAGAGGTCATAATCACCAGACAGCTTTCGGCACGAATACACTTCTCCAAATGCCCCTTCTCCTATGAGAGAAAGAACTTCATACCCTTGAATCTCGGGATAAGTGCTGTCGAATGTTGCTGAAATTGTGCCCCTCTTCAACTACCCGCTAAAAGCTGAATCTTTTTTCAATTTCGATAATTTTTAATCTACCGGTTAGAAACGCTTCAAGAATACCAAGCTAGTTCATTTAATAAGCAGTCAATTCTCGCGCTCTGAAAAATCATTCACAGACAAACAAAACTTCCAAATTCGCTCAGGCAATGCCCAGAAGCTATCTAATCTCTATATCTACCGATCTTGACTCCGTGAACAAGAGTTTCTTTTATGTTTTTTTTCATGCATAAAGGCATTCATGGGATCAAACAAAGATAGCTCTCAAAAAGTTCGAATTCCTGGTTACCGTGATTTCTCTCTCGTTGGAGAAGGTGGCTTTGGGGAAGTCTATCGGTGCCGGGAAGTTTCGGGGCTTAGACGTACCGTTGCTATCAAGGTCATTCGACTGGGCATGGGGACCCGGGAGGTTCTAGCTCGCTTCGACGCCGAGATGCACGCCCTTGCTCGCCTGAATCATGATCATATCGCCAATGTCATCGATAGTGGAACGATGGAAAACGGCAGCCCTTTCTTCGTCATGGAGTTCATCCCTGGACTGACTCTGATTGAATGGATTGAAGAGGCTTCTTCTTCCCTTTCTGTGCGACTTGAGATTTTCCAGCAAATCTGTTCTGCCGTTCAACATGCCCATTCGAGAGGGATTCTCCATCGAGACCTGAAACCGGGGAACATTATCGTCTCGGACAAAAACGGAACCCCTCATGCCAAGGTGATTGATTTTGGTCTCGCCAAAGCACTCTCTGATCCATTGACCGACAAAACTCTGATAACCGGTGACCGCTATGTCCTCGGAACATGGGACTACATCAGCCCGGAACAGGCCTGGAGCCATGGCTCCGATGCCGACATTCGCAGCGATGTTTATTCGCTAGGGGTCGTCCTCTACCGACTGATCTCTGGAGAGCTTCCTTTCAAAAATCTCAGAGAAAATCATGAGACCGAAATCCTCAGAATTCTTAAGGAAGATGTCCCAGCCCGTCCCAGCCTTAAAAAAGGGATTCCGGCTTCTGAATCAGATCGGATTTCGGTACGTAATGAACTGGACTGGATTGCGCTGAAAGCCATCGAGTCTGATCCTGGTCGAAGATATCCCACAGTTCAGGCACTGTCTGATGACATCAACCGCCACCTTCAAGGAACTGAGGTCATCGAGGCCCGGCCCCTTTCACAGTTTTATCTATTTCAGAAGTGGTGTCGCCGGCACCCCCTGATCACAGCTCTTGCTGTGATTGGTGCCGTCTTTTTATCTGCGATGGCAACCATGGCCTGGTTCGCCTATGAACAAAAATCGATTGCCAGTGATCGCCTGACGGAAGTGATGTCGCTGTCCATGGATCAGGACATTGACCAACTGATTTTGGAGGCAAATGAGCTATGGCCTCTTAAAAACGATCAAATTACGCATTACCAGCAATGGATCCTTCGGGCAGAGGGATTGATCAACGGAACTTCTCGCACTGACAGCGCTGGTGAAGAACGACGGACTCTCTCCCTGCAGCAACAAAAAAAAGCTCTCGACCGCATTCGATTGCGCTCGACCTCTCCCGATTCCACCCCCCCAGTTTTCAAGGATTCGAAAGATGCCTGGTGGTACAGGGAGCTGTCCGAATTGATTCACAAAATAGAAAAGTTCACCGATCCGGATACCGGTCTGGCAGGAATGGGCATCCATCCGAATCATGGCTGGGGAGTTCACCGACGCCTTCAATACATTGAAGATCAAAAGCCCAGGAAAGAAACATGGCGACAAATGTGGGACGAGGCACTGGAGCAAATCGCTTTATCTCCGGAATATTCAAAGGACCTTCAACTTACCCCCCAAGAGGACCTGCTCCCCATTGGTAAAGACCCCGATTCAGAACTCTGGGAGTTCTCCCACTCCCCTAGTGGCGAGCTCGCCGCGAGAGATTCTGAGGGCAACTTGATTCTGACTCCTGAAACGGGAGTCATTCTGGTTTTGGTGCCAGGATCCACCTCACTCATTGGCTCCCAGTCTGAATCAAAAGATCTTCCCCGCTTTGACCCATACACAGAAAGCTGGGAAGGCCCTCCTCTATTGGTCAAAGAAAGTGCCTACTTTCTTTCCAAGTATGAAATGACCCAATCCCAATGGGAGCGACTCACCGGGTCAAATCCGAGTGGCTATGGCCCCACACGACTCGAAAAACCATTGAATGGCATCCAATATCAGTGGAGCAGCCTTCACCCTGTGGAACAGATCTCCTGGAACGACTGCCAAAAATGGCTACCGCGCTGGAATCTGA
Organism: Planctomycetota bacterium; assembly: GCA_002691835.1. The sequence goes on along the minus strand of NZJA01000076.1, from coordinate 2,628 downwards.
AATTGCCCACCGAGGTTCAATGGGAAATTGCTGCCCGCGGGAGAACAGAAACACCATTCCCCATCGGAAATTTGGAAGATCTCATCCCGGGGTACTATCACATCGATTTCCCACAAGGAAATGATAGGAACTCAGCAAGAGCCCCATTTCATACCCCGGTAGGAACCCGGGCAGCCAATCCCTTCGGGTTTCACGACATGATCGGTAATGTCAGGGAGTGGTGCCTAGATGATTTTCACGAGATTCCATTGGGAAGCACGACTTCTCAATCAACCGATTTAAGATCCTTCCGTGGCGGCTGCTTCGTCTCGGATGCACCGAATTCCAGAATCTCAAACCGTCCATCCGGGGATCATAACTTTCTCCACAGAGTCATCGGGCTTCGCCCTGCAAGAGAACTCCAAAACTGAACGAACAGGCTCACATCCCCTCAGGATTGACGCCTGCGAAGAATAGTTTCCAAGACGGCTCCTGCATCGATCCTTGATTCGGATACTATTTAATAATCGACATTTCACCCCACGAAAATTTCGGGCTTAAGTTTTCATTCGATTGAAAGATTTCTATCTTGAATCCCGTTAATGACGACGATTTCGACCTGAAAATACCTGCATATGAAGTTGAATCGCTTCTTGGCAAAGGTGGCTTTGGAGAAGTGTACCGTTGCAGGGAGACGTCTGGTCTCAAACGCACGGTCGCCGTCAAAGTCATCCGCTTGGGTATGGGAACCCGGGAAATTCTCGCTCGCTTCAATGCAGAGATGAACGCCCTTGCAAAAATGAACCACTCTTCAATCTGCAGAGTCATCGACTCAGGGATAACAGAGCGAAATCAGCCCTATTTTAAAATGGAGTTCATCGAGGGCTTGACCCTCGATACATGGTTAGAGAAAGAGAATCCCGATTTCAAATTGCGTCTCGACATTTTTAATCAGCTTTGCAAAGGAATCAGCCATGCCCATGAAAGGGGTGTGATTCACCGCGACCTGAAACCCGGAAATGTCATGATCACAAAGTGTGACGATGGTGCATCTGTAAAAATCATCGACTTCGGCCTGGCGAAAGCACTCCATGATCCGCTGACAGATCAAACATTGGTAACAGGAGATCGCTATGCCATAGGTACATGGAATTACATGAGCCCAGAGCAGGCGAAAAGCCGTGGTTCAAAGGTTGATACTCGAAGTGACATCTATTCCATGGGGATCATGCTTTATCAATTGGTCTCAGGAGATCTCCCCTTCAGGATTCATGGCGAACAAACGGAATCCGAAATTTTACATGTTCTCGAAAATGGAATCCCGAAAAGACCCAGCAAGCTCATCAAAAGTTCGCAAATCGATATTCCCGGGCTTCCCGACCTCAAGCACCGTTCAGAACTCGATTGGATCGTTCTTAAATCCATCGATTCTGATCCGGAAAGAAGATATGCCACCGTTCAGGAATTCCGAGCAGACTTACTGCGATATCAAAAAGGGGACGAACCCGTCTTGGCTTGCCCACCAGGAGCGCTATATCTTTCAAAAAAGTTTTTCCAACGTCATAAACTACTGGTTTCAGTGCTTTCGATGATCATCGTTTCATTGGGAATCGGTATTGGCTGGGCCCTCGTCGAACGAGACCATGCTGAAGAAGCGAGATACAAAGCGGTCATCGCTCGGGATGAAGCTCAACAAAAGACTGCTGAAGTCTTGAGATTGTCAGCCATTCAAGATCATGACGACCTCATTGATGAGCTCGATCTGCTTTGGCCAGCCTTGCCAAATATGATCCCCAGATACGAAGCCTGGATTGAAAAAGCCGACAAACTCGTTGAAGGTCTCCCCGCCCACCAGTCAACTCTGGAAAAAATTCGTGAAACGGCCATACGCAAGGTCATTCCGGCCCAGATGATCAGCTACACCCAAACCGACAGTCAGGTATCAGATTTGTTCAATAATCTGCAAATCCTGAAGAGCCAGTTGAACTCTTCTGAAGAGGGGCCTGATCGGAAAGAAATTGAAGTACAACTTAAAAAAACACAGGCGAAGATTGATCTAATCTGTAAATGGGAATTCCCCGAGGAACTCCCACAAAACAGATGGTGGAACCGACAAGTGTCACTGCTAGTCCAAAGCCTCGAAAATCTGAGTGAAAACTATCTGCCTGAAAACATGAACACACCGGAGCATGGCTGGAACATCCCTAAAAGACTGCAATATGCGCAAATGATACAGTCACGGTACTCTCCAAAGGGTGACCTCGCTCTCCTCTGGAATCAGGTACTTCCGCAGATCAATGAAGAGTATCCGGATCTCAACCTGATCCCCCAGTCCGGTCTGATCCCACTCGGAAAATCTGAGAAAACCGGACTTTGGGAATTTTGGCATTTCGCTTCGGGGGAGAAGCCATTACAGGACGAATCTGGTAGCTGGAATCCTACACCGGAAAGTGGGCTCGTTTTCGTTCTGCTCCCCGGTGGAAAATTCATGATGGGCGCACAAAATACTGACGCCTCACTTCCGAATTTTGATGCTTATGCGGATCAACTCAACGAATCACCTGTTCATGAAGTCGAACTGTCTCCATTCATGATTTCAAAGTACGAACTGACTCAAGGGCAGTGGTTCCGCATGACTGGGGTCAACCC
>NZJA01000075.1 GCA_002691835.1 Planctomycetota bacterium | reverse complement strand
CGCCTCTGACGGGGGAAGCGGTGAATCCGCTCAATCCTCCTGGTAGAAACAGGGCCCGAAGGGTTATCCCTTCGGGCCCTTCTTCTTTGCCGGATCGTCGATTTCGCCGAATCCTCCCAAACGCCGTCGACCTCTTGCTGGCTCCCACCTTCCAACGCTATCCCCAGCGATCCTCCACAAACTCGGCATGGATCAGCCATTTTTTTGCCGGAAATCGACTCCTCATAGCCCGGTAGGGTTGTTTCCGGTCGACTGGATCGACACTATGATCGGGTTCCTCTTCACAAGGGTCGACAAACTTGAATCTGACAGATAGCGGGTAACCTTGAGTGCCGAAACCAGGGCTCGACTGAAAAACATCGAACAGCTGATCGATCGCATTCAGCATGCTGTCCGTTTTGACGAGCTCAAAGAAAAGCTCGCCAATCTGGAGGAAAAAATGTCAGCCCAGGATTTCTGGGATGATCGAGAGGCCGCAGAGAAGATCATCCAATCGATGAAGTCGAAGAAATCATCCGTTCAGGCGATCGAAAAACTGAAGCAGGGCCTCGAAGATGTCGAAGTCCTGATTGAGCTCGCCGAGTCAGAGTCCGATGAGGACTCCCTGACAGAAGCAGAATCTGAAATCACTCTGCTGCTAAAAAGCGCTGAAAGCCTGGAACTTAAAACACTTCTCAATGGCAAATATGATCAGGCCAGCGCATTTATCGAGATTCAATCCGGTGCAGGGGGAACAGATGCCGCAGACTGGACCCTGATGGTTCAGAGAATGTTTCTGCGCTGGGGCGAAAAACAGGGCTACAAAACCCAAATTATCGATGAGCAGCATGGTGAAGAAGCAGGTCTCAAGTCTTCCACCATCCATTTGGTCGGTGATTACGCCTATGGTTATCTCCGGTCTGAATCAGGCGTTCACAGAATCGTCCGAATCTCTCCCTTTGATGCCCAGGCTCGTCGGCAGACCGCCTTCTGCTCCATTCGCGTGACACCTGAAACCGATAACACCGAGGGTGTCGAAATTATCGACTCTGATCTTCGTGTCGATACCTACCGAGCCAGTGGTGCCGGTGGTCAGCACGTCAACACCACCGACTCAGCCGTCAGAATCACGCACATTCCCACTGGGATTGTCGTGCAATGTCAAAATGAACGCAGTCAACATGCCAACAAGGCGCAAGCACTCCGAGTTCTCAGGGCAAGAATCCTAGAAGTTCAGGAAGAAAAGCGTCGTGAGGAAATGAACGCAATACAGGGATCAAAAAGTGACATCGCCTTCGGCAGTCAGATCAGATCCTATGTCATGCACCCCTACAAGATGGTCAAAGACCATCGAACAGATCACGAAACAAGTAATGTCGATGCCGTTTTGGACGGTGAACTGCAACCATTTATCGAACATTGGTTGCGATATCGAAACCGTGCAGAAACGGAGTCCAAGTGAGAGAGGAAATGATCATGGAAACATTGGAAAGTTCCGACCCAGACATCGCCGGTATCGTTGCGCGCGAAGAAGAACGTCAACGGAACGAGATCAACCTCATCGCCAGTGAGAACATCGTTAGCGATGCGATTCTCACGGCCCAAGGCTCAGTTCTGACAAACAAATACGCAGAGGGCTATCCTGGAAAGCGTTACTACGGAGGCTGTGAAGTCGTCGATGAAGCAGAAAATCTCGCTCGAGATCGCGCGAAGGAACTCTTCGGAGCTGATCATGCAAATGTCCAGCCACACTCGGGAACTCAAGCCAACATTGCGGCCTATTCGGCGCTACTAAAGCCCGGCGACAAGGTTCTCGCAATGGACCTTGCCCATGGTGGACATTTGTCGCATGGGGCCAAAGTCAGCCTCACAGGAAAAGTCTACGATTTCACCCATTATCCTGTCAGTGCGGACTCCGAGATGATCGATATGGATGAAGTACTGAGGGTGGCAAAAGAGACCCAACCCAAACTGATCATCGCTGGAGCCAGCGCCTATCCACGTGTGATCGACTTCGAAGCGTTCCGTCGTGTGGCCGATGAGGTCGGATCCAAGTTGATGGTCGATATGGCTCATATTGCCGGCTTGGTTGCAGCGGGCGTTCATCCCAGCCCCGTCCCTCATGCGGATGTTGTCACAACGACGACCCACAAAACGCTTCGCGGGCCCCGGAGCGGTCTGATCCTGTGCAGGAAAAAGTGGGCTCGCAAGATCGACTCGGGAGTATTCCCTGGTGATCAGGGGGGTCCATTAATGCACCTCGTGGCAGCCCGGGCCGTTTGCTTCAAAGAAGCGATGACCGAAGAGTTCCGTGAATATGCGCGGAGTATCGTATCTAACGCTCAAAAGTTGGGGGAGATCCTCAAGAGTGGTGGAATCCGACTCGTCGCCGGGGGAACAGACAACCACATGGTTTTGGCAGACGTGAGGTCCATCGATCTCACCGGAGACATCGCCGAAAGAGCGCTGGGCGAAGCCGGTATCGTCGTCAACATGAATATGATCCCTCACGACCCCAATCCCCCTCTGCGCCCCAGCGGCATTCGGATTGGAACTCCAACGGTCACTAGCCGGGGAATGGGAGAAACGGAAATCACAAGGATTGGAAACTGGATTCTCGAAGCTCTCAAAAACCCAGAAGATCATTCGCTTCTTGAGACGATTCGTGGGCAAGTCCGTGACATGTGCGGGGATTTCCCGACACGAATCTGATCAGTTTCTGAACTGGCGTGGCTGAATACCGATTCTTTGATGGACGGCCTCCATCGTCTCTTCGACGATGGGGCGGATCTTTCGTGCCCCTTCTCTGAGGATTTCCTCGACCCTGTCAGGGTCGTTTTCCAACTCTGTCCTGCAGGTCCGTGCGTCAGCGAAATGCTCCAGCAGCGCTTCGTAGAGCTCCTGCTTGGCATGACCATAGCCGTAGCCGATCCCTGAAGACCGCATCTTGTCGGCCATCTCATTCACTTTGTCAGCCGAGGCAACAAGCTTATAGAGTTCGTATATCGTATTTCCCTCAGGTTCTTTGGGGTCATCCACTCCCTGAGAATCCGTCACAATTCCCATGATTTTTTTACGAAGCTTTTTCTCAGGCTCAAAAATCCCCAAGTCGTTGCCATAAGATTTACTCATCTTTTGGCCATCAACACCGGGAACCTTTGCAGCTTGGCCTTCTAGAATCAATGGTTCAGGTAAAGGGAAAACTTCACCGTATAACTGATTGAACTTTCCAGCAATATCACGAGTAACTTCGACATGCTGTTTTTGATCCTGTCCCACTGGAACACGATGAGATCGGACAATCAAAATATCTGCGGCCATGAGACATGGGTAGGCAAAGAGCCCGTGATCTGCAGAGATCCCCTTCTCAATCTTGTCTTTGTAGGCATGGCAACGTTCGAGAAGTCCCATCGGAGTCAAAGTGGAAAGTATCCACGACAATTCGCAAACTTCCGGAACATCCTCTTGACGATAGATCACTGCTTTTTCTGGATCCAATCCGAGAGCCAGGTAGTCACATGCGATCCCAAAAATATTGCCACTGAGGCTTTCGGCCTTTTTGACGGTCGTCAGGGCATGATAGGTCGCAATGAAATAGTGGGCTCCCCCAGCTTCCTGGAGGTCAATCCATTGGCGAACCGCCCCAAAGTAGTTCCCGAGATGGATTCCCGAACTGGTCGGGGTCAATCCTGATAGGGTGACCTGGCTCATCGCTGAATTCCGTCCTTCACGCTCAATTTACTTACCGCTCCGTTACCGAGGCCACTGCGTGTAGTATCAGGGCCTAGAGTCAGAGTACATAAATCGCTGAAGAACTCCAGAAAGACAGCAAAACTTGTCTCGGGCAGAGATATTGATCAAAATGGTCAAACCTTGTGCAATCCCGGGATTCTACGGGACAACGCCACAGAAGTGAGGAGCCATCCTTGGCAAAGACTAATCAGAAACCGCGAGGAGGACTGGCCCGGGCATTTATCACCGGACTGGCCACTCTGCTCCCGACCGTTCTCACTATTGTCATCATCACTGTGGCCTATAATTTCCTCGACGAAAAAATCGCCCGCCCCATCACCAGCTTAATTCGCCAAGGTTTCTCATCGGAACTGGCCAAGGAATATTTTTGGAAAGATACCTGGAGTCTTCAGGATTGGCAATTAGACGAAGCTATCGATAACAGTGGGCTGCCAGAGAAATCCGGAGACATTCCATTCTCCCAACAAGTGGAAATGATCATTCCCAATTGGCTAGGCTTTGTGATTGCGATTTTTCTCGTACTCGCTGTCGGAATTGTCTTTCGTGGAGTCATTGGGCGACAGGTCCTGAAACTCATCGAAGGATTGATCAAACGGGTACCGTTTATCAAAATCATCTATCCATATGCCAAACAGGTGACCGAGTTTTTCTTCGAAGAAAAAAACAAGATCGAATACGACACCGCAGTGGCCATCCAATATCCCCGAATCGGAATCTGGTCTCTTGGCTTCGTCACCAGTTCAGGGTTCCGGACAATTCAGGAAAAACAGGGCTCCGCGATGGTCGCCATCTTTATCCCCTCCAGTCCGACTCCTATCACCGGATATACGATTCTGATCCCCCAGGACGAAGTCGTCCCTCTGAACCTGAGTGTCGACGAAGTCCTGCGATTTACCATTTCCGGGGGAGTGATTGTTCCGCCGGAAGAAATCCCGGAATCGGGCTCTCGACCGGAACTCAAGGGGCCGAAAACCGATATCGGGGGTGCAAATTCGACAGATGATGCCCCGAAGACTTGACGCGAGATTCTCGCTGACTAGCATCGAGCTTCTGGAAATGTTGATTCGTCATAGGGTCGGGCCGTAGCGCAGCTTGGTAGCGCGCCACGATGGGGCCGTGGAGGTCGGTGGTTCGAATCCACTCGGTCCGACCATTCCTTTCTCTTTCCGGACGACATGCCGATCTCTAAAAGCCTTGGCATGTGCCTGGTCGAATGTTGCGGTGAGGCGTAAACCCTTGATTGATCGAGCCTCTTCGGAATCCGAACATTTGGGGCACCCCCCCAACACCCACTCCATAGCGAATGATTCCAATACGACTCCCGCACCAGAACGAAAACCTGAGCAAGCTCTTAATGGCCAAAGAAGCATCTGGTTTTTCCAAGAGTCTGAACCCCTTTTAGACCAACTGGGATTCCTCTCCGGTCAACCGTCTCTTCCGATCAGCCAAGAGTTACAGGGAAGAGCCCCTTATCCGGTTTACACCATCCCTCAACAAGGTCGCTTCATGTGGAAAACATGCCTTCGCGGCGGACTTCTTTCCAAAATCAATCAAAGAACTTATTTCTCCACTGACCGATTCATCCGGGAACTCGTTCTGTCGGATCAACTCCAACGCTCAGAAATCCCAGCATCCAGAGTTCTGGCTTTTTCCACAGTAAGAAAAGGATTCGGTGTTCATGTCGAACAGCTGATCCAACTCGAAGACGATGTCATCTCTGTCTGTGATCTTCTGGAAAATGAACAACGCACGCCAACCCGTGAACAAATACGCTTTGCCGGAGACCTGATCTTGCGCTTTCATCAACATGGCTTTCTTCATGGAGACCTCAATGTGATGAATCTCATGCTCAATCGCCAGCAGACAGAGCGGACGAAAGCCGTTTTGGTCGATATCGACCCCGGTTCTATTCCACCTGGAGAGAATCGCGTGGGAAATCTGGCTCGTCTTGCAAGATCTTATGCAAAGGTTCTAGCCCGTGGTGGCCGATCACTGGCAACCGGCGATCGTTTCAGATTTCTTTACCACGCGACTGGCGGAAATCGGGAGTATCTAAAAGAGGCGCTTCAAAGCTGCAAGGCTCGATTACCAGAGACGGAGCATCTACGATGATTCCCCGTATTGGTTCCATCGACTTCCTGAATGCCGACCCCCTGTGTCAGAAACTCTCTGATATTGAAAACCGTTGGCAAGTCATCCATGCACTCCCCAGTGCACTGGCTACTTTAATCCGCAATGATGAATTGGAGTTAGCTCTTGTCCCGCAAGTCGAAGCTTGTCGTAGAGAAGAATATCGGATTCTTCCAGGGCACTGCATCTCTTGCGATGGTGAAGTGGGCTCGATCCTTCTCTTTGGTGAAAAGAACTGGGAAGACATTCAGAAGGTCGCCGTAGACCATGCCAGTAACTCTTCTGTACAATTACTCTCTGTCTTACGGCATATAGACGGCCTTTCCCCTCTCGATTTGTCTGTCGGCCCCTCAAACCTCTCTATTCTGGAGCATGACTCTGAGGTCGACTCCGTTCTTCTGATCGGAGATGCCGCCCTTGAGAATGCCCGATTACCCATCAGCAGACTCGATTTAGGGGCGATGTGGAAAAAACGTACCGGACTCCCTTTTGTATTCGCAGTCTGGCTGGCAAGGACTGTCCTTCCTGGTTGGGTTACCGATTCGATAACAGCAGCCGCCGAAAATGGATTAGCCGATCGAAAAGGCATCGCCGAACGCTATTGCCAACAAAATCCGGGTGTACTCGATGTTCCCTCAGCACTGCATTACCTTCATGAAAACATTCGCTACACATTGGGTGATTCTCAGATCGAAGCTCTCAAGCTGTTTCACCGTCTTCGTTGTGAACTGGACGCAACACTCAATCCCGAGTGGAGCCCTCTATTTTTGGAACCCCATGAAAAAGGTGAGTAGGTCATGATTGATCTGACAGCCACGGTCATCACCTATAATGAGGAAGAGAACATTCGGGATTGTCTCGAATCTCTGAGTTGGGTTCCCAATATTATCGTCTTGGATTCAGGATCGACTGACCGAACCGTCGAAATCGCACGGGAATTCACGGAACACGTGCAGGTCACGGACTGGCCCGGCCATGTAGAGCAAAAAAACCGAGCCATTGCACTTGCGAGCACTGATTGGATTATCTCCATCGATGCAGATGAAAGAATCTCTGCGGAACTTCGTGAAGAAATTATGGAGCATCTCGAATCGGAACCCACCGTTCCCGGATTTTCCATGCCCAGACGAACATGGCATCTCGGACAGTGGATTCGTCATGGCGGCTGGTACCCCGATCGAAAAGTGAGAGTCTTTAATCGAAACAAAGCTCATTGGGCAGGGGTCAATCCACATGACCGCATCTCTATCAATGGAACTCCTCTGAAACTTAAGGGAGACCTCCTCCATTATTCATTCCGTAACCTGCATCATCATATTGAGGGAATGGACTTCTTTACTGGTATCTCAGGAAAGGAAATGGATCTCCGGGGTAGAAAAAGCCCCATGTTGGGGATGCTCATTCGTGCACCGTGGAGATTTTTCAGAATGCTCGTTCTACAAAAGGGATATCGAGATGGTTTCGCAGGTTTCATCCTTGCTGGCTTGGGGATGATCTACGTTTTTCTAAAATACGCCTGCTTATGGGAAAGGCGTCAATTGCGAAAAAGAGGGCTCGACCCCAACCTTCAACCCAGACATCACCGTGGATCGGAATGGAAACCGCCCAGAACTCGTCCTTCAACCCTGTTCGAACCGGAGAGTAACGGGTGAAAATCTTTCACCTGTTCTCAAACTTCAAATTTACAGGCCCCGCTGACCCGGCTCTTCTTCTTGCAAAATCCCAGCAGGACCATGGCGCTGATGTGACGTTTTTTTGTGGTCTTCCAAATGGCGATCAACCTCAACATTTAAGTTCACAAACAAAGCAACGCGGACTGAAATGCGATAGCGAACTCAAACTATCCAAACATTTCAGTCTCTCTTCGCTGATTGGTGATATCCCCAAGTTGCGGAAAAAAATATCGCTACAGAAACCGGATGTCATCCATTGTCATCTTCCTGGCGACCACCTTCTCGCCTGTTTGGCGCGGGGAACGACAGGTCCAAGAATCATCAAAAGCCAATATCAACTCGAACCACCCAATACACTTCGAAGTCAGTTCTGTCGACGAAGAACGGACCTCTGGATCAGTCCGACCTCTGCGGCAACAGAACAGCTGATCCAATGGGGAGCCCCCTCCGACTCTCTCCTCCAACTTCATCCTCCAGTCGATCTAAAGCGCTTCCAGCCCCGACTCACAAAACCTGAAACTGAAAAGAACTCTTCACAAATCCGGGTAGGAGTGGTTGCTCGCATGCAACGACACCGCCGATTCCCGGAACTCATCGAAGCATTCACCATCGCTGCCGCCGAAGACTCCCGTCTACATCTGGAAATCCTTGGCCGTGGAACCCATCAGACAGAAGTGGCAAAGTCTCCCGCCAGCATGAGTCCATATAGCGACCGGATTCACTTTCCCGGATACATCTCCCCCGAAGACTATCCAGATCGATTAGCACAATTCGATCTTCTGGTATTTCTGGTTCCCGGTTCAGATGGAACTTGTCGTGCCGCACGAGAGGCCCTTGCCTGTGGGATACCCGTCATCTCTTCAAGACGTGGTCTACTTCCAGAGTTGATTCCCTCAAATGGCGGGATCCTATTGAAAGACGAATCCCCTCGATCCATATCAGAGGCCATCCTGCTTCTG